>NZ_MKUI01000017.1:0-145055 GCF_001898585.1 Aeromonas sp. 62-46
ACGGGAGGTGTTCGACTACCTGGAGGCCATGCACAACGGCCGCTGGTACGAGCCGCCCCTTTCCCTCAATGGCTTGTCGCGGGTCTATCGGGCCGGGGTGCATCACGCCTCGGCCATCCAGGTGAAGCGCAACATCCTGCGCTCCTGCTTCATCCCGCATCCGAAACTGAGCCTGGCCGCCTTCACCGGGTTGGCGCTGGACTATCTGATCTTCGGCAACGGCTATCTGCAGGCGGTGCAGAACCGACTCGGCGGGGTGCTGCGCTATGACCACCTGCGGGCCAAGTACACCCGGCGCGCCCTGGACTTGGACACCTATTGGTGGATTGCCCAGCCCGGCCAGGAGCAGGCGCTGCCGGCCGGGCGGGTTGGCCATGTGATGGAGAGCGACATCAACCAGGAGATCTACGGCATCCCCGACTATGTCGGCGGGCTAAACTCTACCCTGCTCAACGAGTCGGCCACCCTGTTTCGCCGCAAGTATTACGAGAATGGATCCCACGCTGGGTTCATCATGCACATCACCGACGCGGTGCAGAACGAGGGCGACATTGCGGCCCTGCGTGAGGCGCTGCGCCAGAGCAAGGGGCCCGGCAACTTCCGCAACCTCTTGCTCTACACCCCGAACGGCAGCAAGGACGGGGTGAGGCTGATCCCGGTTGCCGAGGTGGCGGCCAAGGATGATTTTCTCTCCATCAAGAACGTCAGCCGCGACGACCAGTTGGCCACCCACCGGGTACCGCCCCAGCTGATGGGAGTGATGCCGAACAGCACGGGCGGGTTCGGCGATGTGACCAAGGCCGCCCAGGTGTTCGACATCAACGAGATCGACAGCATCAAGGCCAGCCTGCTGGCGCTCAATGACTGGGCAGGGGAGGAGGTGATCCGGTTCAACCCTTACAAGCTGGCCGCCGGCATCGAGCAGGCCAGCCAAGGCGACATGCTGCGCTGACCCGGCCTGTGCATCCCGACCACCCCGCCACCTGGCGGGGTTTTCTTTTGCCCCTCACGTGGCCGCATCAGCGGCCCGCTGCTGCATCACCGATGCGGGCTACCCTTGCACCCTAGCAGATCCTTTCACGCGCATCCTGAGCGGCTGGCGCAGCCTGCCGCCCCCCTGCCAGCACCGCTGGCGCGCAATCGGGACCCCGCCTCGCCTGCCCGCTTTATGCGTGGAAAATCATGCAGGTGAACGACGGGGGCAGGGGAACGGTTCCCCGCGCCAGCACTGGCCGCGCGGGTGATAACGGATCCTTTTCGCGATCCTTCACTTTCCATCAGATCCTTTCATCTTTGACCTGACTTTTTTGAGCATGCGTCGGCAGGCTCGCCTGATCTGGTTTTCTGCTATGCCCAGGTCTTCCTGCGAGTCAGTCTCTGTCAATCTGCGGGCGAGATAGTCTAGCTCAACAATCTCTCTCTCCATGGTTTCTAACGTTCCGCGCATGTGGCCTCCCAAGACCGTTAATTATCATTCCAAAAGCACCCTATCACCGACATGAGTTTTTAGGCAGGGCCGCGAAATCCTTTATTTTCAACAGGCAAAAAACAGGCCTCCGCAGGTGGCGGATTTTTGCATTCCTCTTGAACTGTTGGCGCATCTTAGGCGGCTTGAAATATCTAGGTCAACCACCCGTGAAAAATATTTTATTAACAAATGCTTTTGTTTGCTGACGGCATAACTGCCATAGGCAAACCGCAGTCTCCTAGTCGTGAACATCCTAACAAGTCAGTGAAACCGCGCTTCTCGTGTACGTCAGTCCCAGATGAGAGGTGGGGGTGGTGGCTTGGATTTTAACAACCCATCCAATGGCGTGGTGGGCAATGCTTAAATGGGGGTATGTAAGCAATTCACCATCACCTAAATGGTGTTGTTTTAATTTTTAAAGGACATGCTTTTATATTAAAAATATATCTCTTGTATATACATCATATATACATTGCATATGTTTTTACCGGTTATGTACCTATTGTGTACCTCCTGTGTACATAATAGGTACACAACATCGAATATATTAAAAAGCCCCCTGCATGAGGGGGCTTTTAAACTGATTGGCAGATGGTGTTATGGTCTGGTCCGGTACTTTGCCAAGGCCTTGGTGAAGACCTCAAGCTGATGGCCGGTGAAGGCTGAACTGTCCAGCTCTGCCGTGGCCAGCTTGCCGTTGCGTTCCTTCCACACCGCATAGGCTGCCGCTTTATCGACCTCGATCAGGGCCTTTTCCTCCCGGGGGAGGTCACATAGGTTAAAACTCACTTGGCACCTCTCTTCGTTGGACAGTTATGGTAATCGTTGAAACGTGTCCGGTCACGATTTTGGTTTTAAGAGGTGCCCACCAAGGATTTTAAGACCGGTCACATTGGTGCCTTTCTTAAAACCCGTTGGCTACAGTGCAAGGGTTTTATCTCCCGCTGTCTTCCAGCATGCGCTTTCCCCTTTAAACGCCCCATTGCACCCGACAGGTAAAGGGTGGTTGCAATGCTTACATACCTGCATTTTCAGATTGTCCGCCTGCGACACCCACCGTTCCCAGTCCCGCCGGATCAGGGTACTGATGTACTCGTCGGCAGAATAAGGCTGACCGCTGCCAGCCCGAACAATGCGTAGGTGGTTGAGTTGCTGGCGCTCCCGTTCTGACATCCTAACCTCAACGCGAGTGATGCCTAGGGCTGACTGTCTCGCACGCTGGGCCTGCTTTCTCTCCCTCGCCTCCTTTGGTTTGCTCATACAGCCCTCCTTCTGGCAAACGCCCCCTGTCGCGTCCTGGTGGCCTTCCATACCTGCTGGGGAGCTGGGCCGACAGGCAGCACCCGCTTTGCCTTCTTTGGTGGGGTGATAGTGTCCAGCTCGCCCTGGTAGAAGGGGAACCAGGCATCCTCGAACCGGATGACCCGCTCCATGCGGTCGAGCAACAGATCGCAGAGATGGCGGTCAGTGGCCGGCATGCTGTCGAGCGTGCTGGTGATAGCGGCACGACCCGCCGATCCCGGCGGGTGTTGCTGGAGGATGGGCCAGAGCCGCTGACAGAGCGGCAGCAGGCGCTCGACGTCGGCGCGTTTGATGATGTCAGTCATGAGCTTGGCCCCTCGTACTTGTTCCGCATCCGGTTGGCTATCTGCTCCAGGTCTTCGGCCATGTACCACATGCTGTTGTTGTCCTTGCGAGATACGACCTTGCAGCGATGAACGTTCCTGCCGATCAGGATTTTGGCGGCCAGCAGTACCAGCCATGCTTCGAGATGGCGGCGAATCCAGTTTTTCATGCCTGGCCCCCAATCGCTTCTTGCAACCCTGGTTTCATGAACACCAGCCAATGGGTCATGCCGGAGCGCCCAGATACCTGACCGAATAGTGGCTTGTGCGGAGTCAAAGCCAGCACCTCGCTGACTTTTACTTGTGTTTCGTTCCACTTGAACACCAGGACTCCTTCTGGCTCCAGAACCCGGAAGCACTCGGCAAAGCCAGCGCACAGGTCTGAGCGCCAATCGTCAGACAGCTTGCCGTACTTGGCAGCCAGCCAGCTTTTGGGGCCAGCACGTTCAAGGTGCGGCGGGTCGAAGGCAACCAGCTTGAATGCACCATCAGCAAACGGCATGTTGCGAAAATCCATCAGGCAATCCGGTTCGATGCGCAAGGTGCGGGTGCCGTCCTCCCGGTGCGTCCTGTCCGTGACAGTCAAAGTCTCGCGCCGCTTGTCGGCAAAGATGGCGAGCGGATTCTGTTTGTCGAACCACATCATCCGACTGCCACAGCAGGCATCCAGTACCGGCTTACCTACCGTCTCCACCGCGGTGGCCACCGCCTGTTCTTGCAACTTCAAAGCTCCATTCATCGCAATTTCCTCATTCCACGCCTAGGCGCACCCGCGCCTTGGCAATCTCCGCCTGATGGCGGTCGTTGTCGGCTTGCATGCTCGCGACGCGGGCCTGCTCCTGTTCGGTGGGCTGGTAACTGGCCCGGTCCTCTTCGTCATCCAGCAGGCGAGTGAAGATGGTGATCGCCTCTTCGGCCTGCGCCAGCGGCAGGGCGGCCAGCCATTCGGTGATGTTGCCGCCGGAGTGCATCAGCTCGCGGGCCTGCTGTTTCAGCATGTCGCTGCTGGCGGCCCGGTTGCTGGCCTGCTCTGCCTCGATCTCGGCGGTCAGCTGGTCGGCCACGGCATCGCCAGCACCCGGCCAGTTGCGGGTCACAATCAGTCGATCGCCGACCAGTCGCACATATTGGCCGTCGGCGTGGATGATGCTGCCGTGCAGCAGCAGGGCGGCGTTGCTTTCATCAAGACCCATTCGGCTCAGCTCTTTAGCCAGAGCGGATCCTTTCACCCCCGATTTGGATCCTTGCGTACAGTTATTGACAGAACTCCGAGGGGGGCGGCTGCCGCCGCCTGAGGGCAACTCGCTGCGCTCGCCCACTGCAAGCTCGCGCTGCTCGCCCAAACCCGACCCGTTGACCCCCTTGCGCACTATCTGCCAGCCCTCGGTGCGGGTGATGGCGGTGGTCTGGCCGATGTCGGTGATCACCCCCATCAGGCGCAGCACATCCTCGCCATACTTGTTGGCGGCTTCATCGAGGCGCTTGGAGAGGCGGATCAGGTGCTCCTTGCGTGGCAGGTCGATGCCGCCCATGGCGTCGATAAAGTCGCCCCAGCGGTTGTTGTCGGCGGCGGTGCGAGCGGCTTCCAGGATGCAATCCCACTCGATCACCTCGTCACCCAGTCGGCGCAGCTCGCGCCACACGCTCACAGCCGGGCCGCCTATCTGCTGAAACTGGCGGATACGCCAGCAGCTCGCCCAGGCCGCGACCGCGATGGTGGTGTGGTCGACCGGTGCCTCTGCCTCGTAGTCCATCCCGACCTTGTGGCCGTCGATGTTCTTGGCGATGTATTTGGCGATATACCCGGTGGCGCTGCCCTTGGTCGGGTCGATCACCTTCCAGTTCACCCTGGGGTTAAGCGCTTTTATGGTGTCCTTGTCGGCGATGTCGAGCAGGTCAAAAACATCCTCGCCTTTGTTGCGTTTGGCTGTTCTTGCCAGTTCATCCAACTTTTCTCCGTTGGGTAATTTCAACTCTGCTCGGTCAACGGCCGTAAAGTGGTATGCCAGTTGGGTAAGCAGAATCCGCTCATGTGCAGGATTGATAAATAAGAGGCAGTGCCAGTGCGGGGTACCGTCGTGGTGCGGCTCCACTACCCGAAATCCGAAAGGGCGAATACCCTCTCTGGCCAGTGCGGCGCGAACTCGCGCCCACTGCTTGCACAACAGGCGGTTGGTCTCGGTCGGGCAGGCGCCGTTGAACTTCTCGTTCTGGTAGGTCTTCGCCTTGTCTTTGCTGCCCTGGCGCCAGGCGTGATAGCTGGAGGGGGCGGTCAGTGTGAGGAACAGGCCCAGTTTGCCCTGCTCCTGTGCCATGTCTTCAAAGCCCCGCATGCGCACCATCAGCTCATGACGGCGAATCTCGGGGTTGGCGACCGAGCCCATCACCGCATCGACCAGGTCAATCTCTTGCCCCAGCTCTTCGTTGACGGCGCTCATGCCAGCCATCCAGGCTTGCTGGGCTGCTTTACGCTGGGTGAACTCACGCACGGCGTGTGCGCTGGCGTAGGGACTGACCCCTTTGCGCACCTGCCCGGTGAGGATGGCGATCAGCTCGCAGTAGATGGCCCAGGCTCGGTTAATCTTGCGCAGCCACCACGACTCGTCGAGCAGGCGCACCAGCAGGCTGGCGGCGGCTCCCTCGAACTTGTCCACCTCGTCAACCAGATCATCCCGCTCTTCCTGGCTTAGGGGGCGGCCCAGCAGGCGTTCTACCTTGGTGCGTGGGTGAACCGGCAGGGTGGGGCAGAAGTGCCACGCCTTGGCCTGGGCCCCGATATCGGCCAGCAGCTCCGTGGCGGTGCGCTCATGGCCCGCCGCCGCCAGCAGTTGCTGGCAGCGACGGGCCCACTCGGCGGCAACCAGCTCGCGGCGCACATCGTTGCGAAGATCAATCACCGGTACCGGGAACCGGCTCTGTGCGGCGGCGCAGGCATCGACCATGCGGCGCAGCCAGATGTTGGCGGTCTTGGGGTTGGCCGGGTAGCGGCGCAGGAAGGTCGCGGCCAGCGGCTTGGCAACGTGCCACTCAATGCGGGCGAGTTGTTCGGCCGCCCCGGCCATGTTGATGGCGTGGTGCCCGACCAGGTAGTGCTGGGGCAGCTGTATCCCGTGCAGGTTGGTGATGGCGGCCATCATTTACACACCCCGCACTTTTCGGTCACATACTCGTTGGGTTGCAGGTACCGGCCGCAGGTGGAGCAGGTCGGTACCATGTCCAGGGTGGCGAGCCGATCAGACCAGCAGGTGGACTCGCAGAAAAACAGGCTGGTGAGCCGGTTGCCGCCCAGGATGACCGGGCGCACATGGCCGAACTCGCCGCAGCAACTGCAGCGCATCGAGGGGCGGGCGTTGGCCGGGACGGTCTTCACCACGGTTTCACTGGCGGCGCGGGCCAGCGGCCAGCAGGTTTCGACGCAGTAGGGGTAAGAGCGGCGACCGTGTCGGCCCGCAACCGGCAGGCACACCGCCATCTGGCGGCACTTGGTGCAGGGCTCCAGCGTCACGATATGGCTGTTTGCAGGGCGCACGACGCCCAAAGCCGGGGCAAGCCCGGCTGGTTTTTGGTGAGTCATTAGATGGCGCCTCCGTTGTATGACTGGCGCAGACGGGCGGCAGATTGGTGCTCGCAGCGGCGGGCCGCGCGCACCATGACCAGCAGGGTTTTGATATATCGGTGGGGGCGGCAGGGGCGGCGACGGGCATCCAGTAACTCGAGTTGGTATTCCCGGCGGCGCGCCGCGTCGCTCAACATGGCATCAAGCCAGAAGTCGTGGATCATTTGATGGTCTCCCCCAATCCGTGGAGTGGTTCGCACTCGGCCCACCACTCGGCGATCTCTTTGGCCAGCGCGACTTCACCGCCACCCAGCGCCAGCCAATACACGGCGCGGATGGCGCCCAGGGCCAGCAGCTCCTGGGCGATGTTGCGGTTTCGGCGGGCATCACTGCCCGAGGTGTTGAACTCCTCCTGCGCTGCTTCCCAGTGCTTGGTCAGTTGGCTGACCGGTGCCGGCGGTTGCATATGGGCGGGTCCAGATTCGGCGCCACCCAGCTCGTCGATTGGCGGCTCCAGTTCGAACATGTCGTCAGTCACAGGGCACCCCCTTGCATCTCATGAGCAAAGGGCGGCTGGAATATCACGGTGACGTCATGGACTGGGGCCGCCATGTCCACGCCGATGATGTGCGGACGACAGCCACCCTGCAGGATCTCGAGGCGCTTGGTCAGCTCGGCGTAGATGTCGAGCAGGGCCAACTCGTCGGCCAGTTCGGCCAGCGCCTCAAGGCTGGCCTCGATGGCGAGGCTGTGACATGCCCCGAGCTGGGGGCGATGGGTATTAATGAGGCTGTTCGCGACTTTGCGGATCGCCTTTTCTGCTGTAAGATTGTTCATGAGTTAACCCTCAGTTTTGTTTGTGAAACCCCGCGGTGTTCCACCACCTTTGCGGGGTTTTTTATTGCCTGCTTTTGGCATCCCTTAACCGCCACTCGTAGCGGCTAAGGGATGGGGCCGATTCCCCTCGGCCCGTTGTCATCACTTCTTTGGTTTCAGCAGAGGCCAGGCGATGGCGATTGCTGCCCCTACCAGCAGCCCATCCGCTGTCATCGACAGAATGCGGGAGCTGAAATCGACCCCCACCGACAGCAGCAGGAAGGCTCCGACCAGCAACCAGCGAGGGTTAGGCATAGTCGGCAATCCGCAGGCCCAGACGGTCGGCGACGGTGGACAGCTCCTTCTGTTCCGCTTCTTCAATCTCGCCATCGGCTTCGGCGATGGTCAGCATGGTGACCAGCACGTCTTCGGCTTCCTGGCGGTTGCCCTTCACCTCTTCGATTTCCCGCAGGATCTCGACACGGGCCACGCGGTATCCGGCTTTGAGGCGCTCGGTGAAGCGGTTGACGGTGTCGGTCAGCTCATGGCCGAACCCTTCCAGCGCCTTGTTAGTGCGCAGCAGTGACTCGATGGTCTTGAGCTCGGCGTCTTCACATTGGCCATCAGCGAAGGCAACCAGCAGGCAACCGCCTACGGTGGCTTCCATCAGGTCGCGGTTTTCGAACTTTTTGATCTCGGCCTTAGCGGCGGATGCTTTCTTGCCAAACAGTTTTCCAAACATGGTCATTCCTCAGTTTTGATAGCCCGTAGGCCTTGGTTATTGGCCGCTTCCGGCCACCTTCTGCAAAACCGCTCTGCGGCTTTCCAATATGCCGGCCTGCTCGTTGAGCTCGGCCCGGCGCTTGTTCTCGTGTTCTGCCTGTTCCCGCTCGCTGCGGGTCGGCCCCTCAATACGGCGTGTTGTGCGGTGCCACTCGCGGCGGTGCAGCACGCCGCCATCAAACTCATGCAGGGTTGCCATCAGCTCACCCAGGGCGAGGCGGATCGCCTCTTGTTGGTCAAAGTCGAACTGGTCCAGCTCGCGCCCGGCTTGGGTGGTCGACACCCCGGCGGCGTAACAGATGACGGCGCGGGCCCGGGTCGGCAGGCGTGACCAGCGGCTGGCCGCCCCATTGCGGCCGAACTGGGCGCGCATCTCTGCCAGCGCCACCTCTGCGGCGCTGGGCTGTTGAACGAGCTCGAAAATCTTTGCGGTGTTCATGGGGCGGCCCTCCGGTTATGCCTGCAGCAGCTTGGTCAGCCAGTGCGGGCGAGGTTGATGGCACGGCTGGAAGCGCAGCGAGCCACGGCGGCCCTGGCTGTCTTCCAGATAACTGCCGTCGAAACGGGTGGTGTTGCGCATCACCGGCTCGTCGCCGCTGGTGACGACGGTGGCGCGGTTGAACAGCAAAAACGGCAGCGGGATCAGCCCCGGCTGCTCGGCGCGCAGTTTCATGCTGACTCCTTGAGCGGGACGCTCTTCGACATGGTTTTGTGGTTTTTGCCCACGCCCTTGCAGGACGGCAGCACGATGGCCGGATTGGGCATGGCGGATGGACTGATGGTGCCGACGATTTCAAACGCCGCCTTGAAGGTGTGGCCGCAGTCGACATTGCTACAGGCGTAATAGGCGTGGCCTGTCAGCGGGCTCATTTTGGTGGAGTTGCGGGTATTCGCGTGGTAACCGCAGTGGGGGCAAATCAATCTCATGGTCTGGTCTCCTATGCGCCGATGGCGGCGCGGGCCATATCAGCAGCGCACGCGAGGCTGGGGATGGCGTGAAAGCGGTCCTCGACCTCGGTAGCCAGCAGCACAAGGTGCTCGATGCCTGCCCAGATGCCGGTGACGACGGTGTTTCGGTGTGATTTGGTGACGCGTTCACCGGCGAGGAGGGTGGTAGCCTGGGCCGTGACGCCCAGGATCTGGGCCCCCGCATTGAGCGCCTGCTGGGCGCGGGCCTCTGGGGCAACCTGGGCAGCATCCGGCAGACGAACGGCGGTCAGGCCGCAGTCAAACAGCAGGCCATCAAACAGGGTGTCGTCGCCGGTGGCGTGGTAGAGGGCGATGAGATCGTGCGCAGTCAGGTTGTGCCGCTCACACGCCGGGTTGAATTTGTTGTGCAGCACGTGGTGTGACATGCCGATGGTTTCAGCCAATTGGCTGATGTTGTGTGCCTGCTTGAACAGGTCGCAGGCCCCTGCAAAGTGGCTGTGTGAACGAGTGTGCTGGTTTGACACTTTATCCCCCTGTGCTCAATCGCTACCGTTAGGTCAAGCAGCAGCGCGCTGGCGCGACTTGCTGGTCGAATCCTTGGCCACACGACGACGGGAGTTCTCATGAACGAACTTGAAGTAGTGTTCCGGCTCCTTGGTCATCTCGCGCCAGCGGTGCAGGTTGACCCACGGCTTGTCGCCAGCACGCAGTTTGGGAACGATGGGCAGGCGCCCGTCGCTGATCATGTCCTGGGCGGTGCGCAGTGGCAGGTCGAACTTGAGTTCGTCCCGCAGCATGGTGAGGAAGGCGTCCAGCGGAATGGCCGGCAGCATGGTGAGCGCAAGGCTCTGTTTGATGGTTTCCAACTGGCGCAGCACTTCTGCCAGTTGGTCAACTGGAGGTTGAACAGCGTCACCTATCGGTGCGGCATGCGCCCCTAAAGGCTGTTTTTCGGTGTCACGTTGCGTCATACTGCGCCCCTATCCCTATTTTATTTGCCTTTCAATGCGTTGAACCCCCTAGTTTGCGACCTGTGGGTTACAACGAGACTTGTAGGGTGAGAGTATACGGTCGCGCGGCATCGCGCAACCGAAAGATCTCAAAACAACCTGAGGCTTTCAATTTATGGAGATTGTTAACGGCACCACATTCGACATGAAGGGTTTCGCAAAGCGAATGGAAGCTCTGATAGGCAGAGAGAGCTATAAGTCGTTTTCGAGACGGGTAGGTGTGAGCGATGCAGTACTGCGCAAGTACGTGACTGGCGAAACAATGCCCTCTGTGGGACAAGTCTCCCAGATCTGTGGTCATGAGCCTCGGTTGTTCTTATGGCTATGTCTTGGCTTAGGAGATATGCCTGAAGAGGTTGCCGTTCTTCCTGAGGTGCCACGCAATGCCCTGGTGGGTCATAGTAAAGAGCCAGTAGCGCTCGAAGAGTCCGGAGCTTCCTACCACCAGATGCAGGATTACACCCTGGTCGACTGCTACCAGGTGTTTGCGTCGGCCGGGTTCGGCGCCACCGTCTCCGACGAGCTGAAAACCGAGCCCATGGCGTTTCGCACCGACTGGCTCAAGAAAGAGGGGTTGGCACCGGAGCGGCTGGCGGTTATCCGCGCCAAGGGCGACAGCATGGAGCCCACCATCAGCAATAACGACATTATCTTGGTGAACCTGTGCAACGGCGATGCCCTGCGCGATGGCCTCTATGTGCTGCGCATTGGCGACAGCCTGCTGGTGAAGCGGCTGCAATTCGACGTGCTCGGCGGGATCAAGGTCATCTCTGACAATCCTGGCTATGAAACCCAGGTGGTGACCAAGGACCAGCGGGCCGATGTGCATATCGTCGGTCGCGTGGCGTGGGCAGGGAAGAAATTCTGATATAGCAGGAGGCTAACCGTGTTTGATCTGCATGCTTCTGAGTCAATCCGGTATCAGGGCACAGAAGTGCCAGTGTTCAATATTCTCTATTTGAACAATAAAGGCGTGCTCTCTGCCAAGAGGGTCGCCGTTTACCACACCAACCCAGAGCGCAACCTGGTCTATGGCCACCAAGTGACGGTGGCGGCCGATGCCGAGCCATCTACCAGCGAATACCCGACCTTCGTGTCTCTTCGCGCTGACCGGGTGATCGATGTGTTCGATACGCCCGAAGAGGCGTTGACAGCCTTCGAGCAAGCAGAGGCCCGTTATGCTGACCGGATCCAGCAAATCAAGTCAGCACCTGACTATCATGGCCCGAAACTCCCACAAGACTACTCATTCAAAGTCTGTTTCACCGGGTTCAGCAAAGCCGATAAAGCAGGGTTAACTGAGCTGGCAGAGTCTGCTGGCATGAAGGTGGTGACGGGGGTATCTGCCTCGCTCGACTTCCTCTGCTGCGGTGACAACGCCGGATGGTCGAAGATGAAAAAGGCCAACGAGCTCGGGGTGCCATTGGTACGCGATGAGCAAATCAGGCTGCTGGTTGAGACTGGCGAGCTGCCAGAGACATATAGTGAGGCGCATTGACCGCCCTGGACCGAATGAAGTTGTACTTTGATACAATGAAAAAGGTTGTTAGTGTATCAAGTACTCAAGTTGTAGTGGTTCGAATGGGGCTTCCTCGTCGTTTTTCTGAACGCAAGGTATCTAGCATTTTTGCAACATTCTCTGTTTTTAAGGGTAATGCTCAATGGCCATAGCCAGTAGTTCTTCACCGCATATCTATGAGGGCCCTCTGGTCAAATCGAAGGATGTACGTCGTTATTTCGCTGCAAAGAATATTGTTGTGAAATGCCCATTTTGTGGACACGAAGGCTTGAGGATGCCTACGACACGTTTGGAGGCAACAGAAATTGATGATGAACAGGCCAAATTACATGACGGCCCATTAGTTAAAGTCCCTGCTCCTGAAAGCCTTTCAAATGATAGTGTGGCCGATTCAGAAAAAACTGTTAACTGGCAAAAGGTTGAACCAGGTGAGACCTATGTTCACATAATTGAGACAAGAACAGGTATGGGTTATATGCTTTACACCATCCCTATGGTTTGCCCTAAGTGCTCATGTGTGCATCAGTTTATGGTTGACGAGATCATTGATTGGGTAGCGAAATCAGATATGAATGACTCCTCTTTTCTTGAGGTAAGTGAGCAATGAGTACTGGAGCACCCCCTCTCAAAAGGGTTTTCTTTGAGGATGCAAATGATGTTGTATTCAAAAGCGGTGGTGACGATAACGGAGGGGGGGGGATGGAGTCTCGCGTAGCAAAGCTTGAGTCTGATGTTGAGTTTATCAAGCGTGATATTACTGAATTAAAAGGCTCTATCAGGTCCATTGAAACCACAGTTCAAGACATACGGGTTCTGTTGGAAGGAATGAAAACCAACCAGCAAACTGCCTTGGATAAGTTATCGAAGCTGGATGAGAAGTTTGCCACCAAGGTCGACTTGGAGTCTCGATTTAACAAAATGTATCTCTGGCTATTTGGTACGGTATTTACAGGGTGTGGTCTTTTGTTTGCTCTCTTACGTCTAGTACCTGCCTCTTAGTTTTGTCTATCCCTACCCACTAAATGACCGTCCGCAAACTCGACGACGGCAAGCCTCGCCTCTGGCTTGCCGAAGTCTATCCCCAAGGCCGTGAGGGCCCCCGCAAGCGCAAGCGCTTCGCCACCAAGGGCGAGGCGCTGGCCTGGGAAAAGTGGTTGCTGGAAGAGAGCAACAGCAACCCCTGGCTCACCGCCAACAAGGTGACCGAAGACAAGCGGCGCTTGTCCGACGTCATCGACCTCTGGTTCCGTTTGCATGGGCAGACTCTGGTCTCTGGCGAACAGGTCAAGCGCAAACTCGACTTGATGGCCGAGGCGATGGGCAACCCCTATGCGGTCGATCTCAACAAGGGGCATTTCGCCACGTACCGGGAAGGGCGGCTCACTGGAGCCATCATCTTCCCTGGCCGCTGCCGTGACCGGGCCGCCGGTCCCAAAACGGTGAACGACGAACAGCGCTTGCTGAATGCGGTGTTTGGGGAGCTGATCCGATTGGGGGAGTGGGTGAACCCCCACCCATTGACTGGCCTGCGCCAGGTCAAAACCCATGAATCGGAGATGACCTACCTCACGGCAGCGCAGATCGACATGCTGCTGGCCAGTTGCGCGACCTCCCGAGTGCCGGCGTTGACCACGGTGGTCAAACTCTGTCTGGCCACCGGGGCGCGTTGGTCTGAGGTGCAGGGGCTGACCAGCGCCCAGGTGAGCAAGTATCGGCTGACGTTCACCCAGACCAAGAGCAAGCGCAATCGCTCGGTCCCCATCTCGCCGGAGCTCTATGAACTGATCCCCAAACGCGGCATCCATGAAGGCAGGTTGTTCCCTCCCTGCTATGACGCATTTGAGTATGCCGCGCAAAAATCCGGGGTGAGCCTGCCAGAGGGACAACTTTCTCATGTGCTCAGACATACGTTTGCCAGCCATTTTATGATGAATGGTGGTAATATCCTTGTCCTACAGCGAATCCTCGGTCACAGCACCATCACCATGACCATGAGGTACGCCCATTTTGCCCCCGAACATTTGGATGACGCGGTCAGATTAAACCCTCTGATCAGCCCTCACTCATAGGTGAAAAATGGCGGCAAAGTGGCGGCAGAGCTCCGCATGGAATGCGTGATACCGCGTGATGTTGCGCGCTAACCCTTTGTTTTAACTGTAAGTCGTTGAGCCAATTACTATGCCTAAGAAATTCTATGTATCGTGGGATAACCTGCAACGCGAAGCGCGCCGTCTGGCCCGTCGTCAACTGCCTGTCAGCCAGTGGAAAGGGATCATCGCCGTCAGTCGCGGTGGTCTGGTGCCTGCGGCCCTGATGGCCCGCGAACTTGGCATTCGCAATGTCGAAACCCTCTGCATCTCCAGCTATGACCACGACAACCAGCGCGAGCTGGTGGTGGTGAAGGCTGCCACCACCGCAGGTGACGGCGAAGGCTGGCTGGTGGTGGACGATCTGGTGGACACCGGCGGCACCGCCAAGGCGATCCGCGAGCTCTACCCCAGAGCCAAGTTCATCACCATCTTCGCCAAGCCCATGGGCGAACCCCTGGTGGATGACTTCGAAGTCGCCATTCCGCAGGATACCTGGATTGAACAGCCCTGGGACATGGCGCTGGAGTTCGCCAAGCCGATCTGCGACGAAGCGTAATCGCCGCACCGGTCGCGACCAGTGACTCCCCGGCATTCGGGAGCGGACTGATCCGTCGTGATGCAAGGTTGACCACATTGAGCCCCTTTTGGGGCTCAATGCGTTTCTGGTGTGGCTGCTCGATGTGAAAAGTGGTTAAGATGGGACATTGTTTGAGACAGAAGAGCCACCATTTTGGAACCAAACGACGATACCAATCTGACGGAAAAGCTGTTTACCCGGGTCAAAAAGGTATTGGAAACTTCCGAAGTCTCCAACTCTAGCCCCGTCGACGAGCAAGACAGCGCACTGTCTGACAGCTTCATCGATGGCGCCCTGTCGCCCCGCTGGTATCGCCTGCTGCGCAGACCGACCTGGGCCTGGCAGGGGGCCGATCCCGTCGAGGTGGAGCAGACCCTGGCGCACATCGCCATGGGGCAGGGGGAGCGCAGTCACGAACGCTATCTGGACACCATCAAGGGCTATGTGCCCGGCAACTGGGTCTATGAGTGGAGTCAGCTCGCCGGCCGTTATTTCAATACGGGGCGGACGCTGCTGGGGGAAGGGGATCGCGCCGCGGCGCTGAAGAGCCTGCTCAAGGCAGTGCGCTACTACTCCATCGCAAGCTACCCCCACCTCAAGCACGACGAGCTGGCGGATCAGGCCCAGTTGCTCGGCAACATGGCCTATCGCGAGGCCGGACGCCTGTTCAAGGTGCCCCTCAAGGAGCTGCAGGTCCCGTTTCGGGGCAAGACCATCCAGGGCTACCTGCATCTGCCCACCACCGAGAAACCTGTGCCCCTGGTCATCGTCAGCGGTGGCATCGATTCGCTTCAGGTGGACTTCCTCAACTTCTATTTCAAGTGTCTCGAGCCCCATGGCATCGGGATGCTCTCCCTGGACATGCCGGGCACCGGCTATGCCGAGCACTGGCCCCTGGTGCAGGACACCAGCCGCCTGCACCAGGCGGTGCTCAACTACCTCTCGGAGGTGGCCTGGGTCGATCACCAGCGCATCGCCATGGTGGGGTTCCGCCTCGCCGGCAATGTGGCGGCCCGCCTCGCCTTCGTCGAGCCGTTCAAGCTTAGGACCGTGGTCTGCATCGGTGCCGGCATCAACCAGGTGTTCACCAATCAGGAGATGTTCGCCCGCTGCCCGCGCATGATGCGCGACGGGCTGGCGAACCGGCTGGGGGCGGACGCGGCCCAGTGGGATCTGCTGCGCACCAAGTGTCAGGTCTTCTCCCTCAAGACCCAGGGATTGCTGGGGAGTCGCACTTCCGTGCCGATATTGAGTATCGGGCACAAGAAAGATTTTATTTGTCCCGAGCAGGATGTCCGGGCATTGGCCGCTGCGAGTCGCAACGGCAAGGCGGTGGTGTTTGACAAGCAACCACTGCTCGAGGTCTATGACGAGGCACTGAAAGAGACGGTAGATTGGCTCAAAAAGCACTTATGTACATGATATAAAACTAAAAATGTAACATCACCATGTGATGGTATGGCTTGTTCAACAGGGAGGTTAGCATGTCAGAAAGAGTGACTTACAAGCGATTGCTGCGGCAGTTCGCGGCCATTGGCCCCTATTTGCGTGAAGACCTGTGCGAGGAGGGCCGCTACCGCTTTGACTGCCTGTCCGTCTGCGTCAGCGCCAAGCCTGCCCCGGACAAGCGGGAGTTCTGGGGCTGGTGGCTGGTGCTGGAGCAGGCGGATCACAGCTTCAGCTACCACTATCAGACGGGGTTCTACAACGCGGACGGGGAGTGGATCGACAAGGCGCTGCCCAAGAAGCATCAGGCGGAAGTGGAACGCACCCTGCAACATTTCTACAAGCTCATCAGCGGCAAGTTGACCCAGCTGGAGTGCACCCTCTCCCCTGCGAAGCAGGTGACCGCCGAACTGAGCGTGACGGCAGCCTGATCCCCAAGCCCCGCATCTTCCCGGTGCGGGGTACCCCGATGCTTTGTCACCGAGCCCGCAACTGCCTGGCGAGGCTTAATTGCCTTGCAGGGCAGGGGGGCCGTGGGTATAAAGGGATTCCTTACTTTTCTAACCCTTCGTTCCCATGGAAAACAGAACCATAGTCGTCAAACTGGGCACCAGCGTGCTCACCGGGGGATCTGCCCGCCTCAACCGTGCCCACATGGTCGAGCTGGTCAGACAATGTGCCGCCTTGCATCGACACGGGCACCGTGTCGTGCTGGTCACGTCGGGGGCCATCGCCGCCGGTCGTGAGCATCTGGGCCACCCTCCGCTGGCGCCTACCCTGCCGAACAAACAGATGCTGGCGGCGGTGGGTCAGACCCAGCTCATCCGGGTATGGCAGGACCTGTTCAACCTCTACGGGCTGCACATCGGCCAGATGCTGCTGACCCGCGCCGACCTGGAAGACAGGGAGCGCTACCTCAATGCCCGCGACACCCTGCGCACTCTGCTCGATCACCGCATCATCCCCGTCATCAACGAGAACGACGCCGTGGCCACCGCCGAGATCAAGGTGGGGGACAACGACAACCTCTCCGCCCGTGCGGCCATCCTGGCGGATGCGGACTTGCTGGTCCTGCTCACGGATCAGAAGGGGCTCTTCACCGCCGACCCGCGCACCAACCCGGATGCCCAGCTCATCGAAGAGGTGCAGACCATAGACGACACCCTGCGCTCCCTTGCCGGTGACAGCGTGAGCGGCCTTGGCACCGGTGGCATGGCCACCAAGCTGCAGGCGGCCGACGTGGCGCGCCGCGCCGGGGTGGACGTGGTGATCGCCACCGGCCAGATCCCGGAAGTGATCGGCCGACTCGCCGCCGGGGAGCGGGTGGGGACCCTGTTCCCGGCCCTGGCATCCCCCCTGGAAGGGCGCAAGAGCTGGATCCTGGCAGGGCCCCCCCCTCACGGCGAAGTGCAGGTGGATCAGGGGGCCGTGGCCGCCATGCAGGAGAAGGGCTCCAGCCTGCTGCCCAAGGGCATCGTCGCGGTGAAGGGAGATTTCGTGCGTGGCGACGTGGTGCGTATCCTGGATCCCAAGGGGAGCGAGCTGGCTCGCGGCATCTGCCGTTACGACCATCTGGAGCTGGATCGGCTGCGCGGTGTCCACTCGGATCAGATTGAACAGGTATTGGGTTACGGCTATGGGGCCGTGGCCATCCACCGTGATGACATGGTGCTGCTCTGAACAGGGCGGCACCGCATGAACAAAAGGGAACTGTGATGAGTCTGGAGAAAATGGGGCAGGCGGCCCGTGAAGCCGCCTATCAACTGGCCACCGTCAGCACGGCACAGAAGAACCGGGCGCTGGCGGCCATCGCCGATGAACTGGAAGCACGCAGTGCCCAGATCCTGGCGGCCAACGAGAAAGACATCGCCGCCGGGCGCGAGGCGGGGCTAACGGAAGCCATGCTGGATCGCCTGCTGCTCAACCCGGCGCGCCTTGTCGGCATCGTGGCGGATGTGCGCAAGGTGATCACCCTGGACGATCCGGTCGGGGCCGAAATCGACAGCCGGGTGCTGGAGAATGGCCTGCGCCTCTCCCGTCGCCGGGTGCCCATCGGGGTCATCGGCGTCATCTACGAGGCGCGCCCCAATGTCACCATCGACATCGCCAGCCTCTGCCTCAAGACCGGCAACGCCAGCATTCTGCGCGGTGGTCGCGAGACCTTCCACTCCAACCTGGAGCTGGTGCGGGTGATCCAGCATGCCCTGGCGGCGTCCGGCCTGCCCGAGGCGGCGGTGCAGTACATCGACAACCCGGACAGGGCGCTGGTGGCCGAGTTGCTGCGCCTCGACCGCTACGTGGACATGATCATCCCCCGCGGCGGCGCGGGTCTTCACAAGATGTGCAAGGAGAACAGCTCCATCCCCGTCATCATCGGCGGGTTCGGTATCAGCCATATCTTCGTGGACGAGAGCGCCGATCTGGCACGTTCCCTGGCGGTCATCGAGAACGCCAAGGTGCAGCGCCCCTCCGCCTGCAACGCCCTCGATACCCTGCTGGTACACGAGAAGGTGGCGGCCACCTTGCTGCCGCAACTGGTGGCTCTGATGAACGAGCGCAAGGTGACCCTGGTGGGTGCGCCCAATGCCATGGCGCTGCTGGCTGGCAGCGACAACCTGTGCGACGCGGGGCCGGAAGATTTCGACACCGAGTGGCTGGGGCTGACCCTGGGGGTCAAGGTGGTGGCGGACGTCAACGAGGCGCTCACCCATATGCGCGAGCACAACGCCGGCCACTCCGATGCCATCCTGACCAACTCCCTCGCCAATGCCGAGCGTTTCGTCAACGGGGCCGGTTCGGCGGCGGTCTATGTCAACGCCTCCACCCGCTTCACCGACGGCGGCCAGTTTGGCCTCGGGGCCGAGGTGGCGGTCTCGACCCAGATGCTTCACGCCCGTGGCCCCATGGGGCTGACCGAACTCACCAGCTACAAGTGGGTGGGGCAGGCGGATTATCTCAGCCGTGCCTGATCCAGGCACGCTCAGCAAGCAGGACAATGCCGACTCAGGTCGGCATTTTTGTGCTTTTTTATTGCTCGCAATCAATGGCTTGCATATAACTATCCAGCAGGATGCGATGTCACCCGGGGCATCAGGCCAGCGACAGCAAGGGGAGCAACTTCAAGGATGAAGGGACAGGATAGGAGTGCGTGGTGGGGCAGCCTCTGGCTGAGCCTGCCACTGCTGCTGGGGGCGCTCTGTTTCAGCGGTGCCAGCCACGCCAGCTGGGACCAGGATCTCTATCGTCAGCTCGGGCTGGCCGGCAAGCTCGACAGCCGCGTGTTTCGCAAGGCCCTGGACGGTTACCAGAGCGTGCGCCACAAGCGAAAACCCATTCTCACCATCATCGACTACAGCAAGCCCTCGACCATGCGCCGGCTGTTCGTCATCGACGTCAAGCGCCACAAGCTGCTCTACCACACCTGGGTCAGCCACGGCCGTAATTCGGGGGAGCTGGCCGCCCGCCAGTTCTCCAATCAGATGAATTCCCGGCAAAGTTCCCTGGGGGTCTACCGCACCGCCGAGACCTATCAGGGCAAGCACGGTTACTCCCTGCGTCTCGACGGCCTCAGTCCCGGCAAGAACAGCAATGCCCGCAAGCGCGCCATCGTGGTGCACGGGGCGGATTATGCCAGCCCCAGGCATCTGCAGAAGTTTGACAAGCTGGGGCGCAGCTGGGGATGCCCGGCCCTGCCAAGGGAGCAGTCCAGGGCCATTATCGACACCATCAAGGGAGGGAGCGTCATCTATGCCCACGGCTGAGAGCCTGCCCGTGAGCCTGCTGCGAGGGCGTCACCAGGACTGGTGGGCGGCGCTCTACCTTGCCGACGACCTCTCGTTATCCCTCGTGCACCGGTTCTGAGATGAGCATCCCATGGCAATGAACAGCAAAAAGGCCAGCATATGCTGGCCTTGGCGCATCAGGCGGGGATTATTTGCGGACCACCAGCACAGGGCAGGGAGCGTGGCGCACCACGGATTCCGCCACGCTGCCTACCAGCAGGTGGGTGATGCCGGAGCGGCCATGGCTGCCCATGACCACGAGATCCACCTTGTCTTCCTTCGCCTGGAGGACGATTTCATCGGCGGCGCGGCCAAAACGGACCTCGAACTTGGCCGGAATGGGCAGGCAGGCGACCAGTTCCTTGAGCTGACTCTTGGCCTGGCGTTCCATCTCGTGGGTGATCTCGATGGCCGTCATGTGCAGGATCTTGTAGCTGTCGAAGCCGTGCAGCTGATCCACCACGTGGACCAGTTTGAGCTCGGCCTGGTGGGTGTTGGCCATGAAGACGGCGTAGTCGAGTACCGCTCTGGACATCTCGGAGAAATCGACGGGGCAGAGCAGGGATTTGATGGTTGGCATGAGAATCTCCCCTCAAGTTGGGCTACTAATGAATCTTGTTTGCCATGATACGCTGTGGGGCGACAATAACCCTCGACCCGCTCGCAAAATGGGGAAAATGTCGGCCGGGACTCTGTTTTTCTATGCTATCTGTATGCCTGAACGGGCCGTCCGGCGGTGAGCATCTGCCGAGTGCCATATCACTGAGGATATTCATGGTTCGTCTTTTTCTGTTCTGTTGCCTGCTGATCACCTCGTTCGTGCGGGCAGACACCATACACGTCTATTGCGACGACTGGCCCGGCTTCTGTCACCGGGACGGCAAGGGGGTCTATCTGGATGTGGTTCGAGCCATCTATGAACCCCTGGGGCACGAGGTGAAGCTTCACATGGTGCCTTACAAACGGGCACTGGCGGTGGTGTCGCAAAAGGAGGGGGACATGGCGATGGGGGTCTATCGGGGAGAAGTGCCCGGGGTCCATCAGCCCGACTACCCCGACTCGGCGGACTACGTGAGCGTGGTGATGCAAAAGCGCTGGCTGCCGCACTGGGCAGGGGAGCACAGCCTCAAGGAGCAGGAGGTGCTCTGGCTGAGGGGGTGGGCCTTTGACAAGTTCATCCCGGAGCCGATGCGCTGGTTCGAGATAGACAGCCACGAGATGGCGCTGCAATTGCTGCTCAAGGGGCGTTACCGCTACTACCTGACCGACGGCGCCCTCTACCCCGAAGGCTCCCTTCCCCCCGAGCTGGTACAGGTATTCCTGCGCTGGATTCCGACCTACCCCATCTTCGCCGATACCCCGAAGGGCAGGCAGTTGCACGGGCTCTGGGATCCCGGCATGCGCACACTGATAAGGCAGGGCAAGCTGGCGGAGATCTATCGGCAGAACAAGCTCTACGACTACTACCAGGACTTTCTCAGGGAACAGGTGGTGCGGGCGAACAAGCCACAGCCCTAGCTGTTGGGCCTGATGCCGTCATCGGGCCCCTCTTGTCCTGCCTCAGCCTTTGGCTCTGAGCGTCTTGGCCAACCGGTCATAGAGGATGACGTTGACCGAGGCGGCCAGGTTCATGCAACCCTGAGTCGGCACATAGATGACCTCCTTCACCGCCGCGAAGCGGGCGGGTTCCAGGGTGCCATCCTCCGGGCCGAAGATGTAGAAGGCTCTCTCGGGGTGCACGTAATCCGGCAGGGGCGTGGCCCCCTCGATCAAATCCACCAGCACAGGGGTGCAGCCCTCGGGCACGAAGTCCAGCAGCTCCTCGACCCCGAGCAGGGGGATCTTCTCCACCATCTGCTTGGTGTCGGTCACAAAGCGGCGTGCCAGCTCGAAGCGCTGCCCCGTGTAGTAGACCTCGTCCGCCCCGTAGCAGCCGGCGGCCCGCATCACGGCGCCCACGTTCTCCGGGGATTTGGGATTGACCAACCCGATGGCGCAATAGTCCCCTCTCTCCCGGGCATCTGCCCGGTGCTGCCCGGCAGCGCCTTCATCTGACACTTTCATCTCTCTCTCCTGTGTGGCGGCGCATTATACCCCCGGTGGGCCCCTTGCCCAGCGTGCGGGGCGGATTCCCGCAAGGCGGGCCCAACAAGGGGGCGGCTGCACCGTGGCGGCGCAGCCCGACACCCTGATGCGCAATGGCGGCGCCCCTTGCATCCTGGCGCGGGGTTTGCAGTCACTTCCCCATACAAGACGATGAGGCATCCGGACAAAGGCGTCCGTCCCCGCAGGGGGGCGGACGCTTTTTTTATGGGCCCCTCGTCAGACACATGACAAGGAGCAAGGGAATGAAGACCACCTGTGCCTATTGCGGAGTGGGGTGCGGCATCCGGCTGAGCCGGGAGGGCGACAACTGGCAGTTGCAGGGGGATGAGCAGCATCCGGCCAATGGCGGCGCCCTGTGCGTCAAGGGAGCCAGCCTGCTGGAGAGCCTGGCCTTTCCCGATCGCCTGCTCTATCCGCGCTGGATGGGGCAGCGCATCGGCTGGGAGGAGGCCCTGGACACCCTGGCGGAGCGTTTTGCCGCCATCCTGGCCGAGTCCGGGCCGGATGCCATCGGCATCTATCTGTCGGGCCAGCTGACCACCGAGGATTACTACGTCGCCAACAAGCTGATGAAGGGGTACCTCGGCAGTGCCAACGTGGACACAAACTCCCGGCTCTGCATGTCGTCGGCGGTGGTGGCCCACCAGCGCGCCTTCGGGGAGGATCTGGTGCCCGCCTGCTACGAGGATCTCGAGCTCGCCGATCTGGTGGTGCTCACCGGTGCCAACACCGCCTGGACCCATCCCGTGCTGTTTCGCCGCCTGCAGCAGGCCAGGGCGCGGCGCCCCGAGCTCAGGCTGGTGGTGCTGGATCCCCGCCGCACCATGACGGCGGAGCAGGGGGATCTGCATCTGGCACTCAAACCCGGCAGCGACGTGACGCTCTGGAACGGCCTGTGCCGCTACCTGCTCGATGTCGATGGCTGGGACAAGGCCTATGTGGCGCAGCACGTGAGCGGCTTTGAGGCGTTGGCGGCGGCGCTGGACGATCCGGCCTGGCAGTTGGACGAGGTGGCCCGCAGCTGCGGCCTCTCCCGCAGCGATCTGATCGGTTTCTACCAGCTCTTTGCCCGTACCCCCAAGACCGTCACCCTGTTCTGCCAGGGGATCAACCAGTCCAACCAGGGAGTGGACAAGGCCAACGCCATCATCAACGCCCACCTGATGTGCGGTCGTATCGGCAAGCCGGGGGCGGCTCCCTTCTCCATGACGGGGCAACCCAACGCTATGGGAGGGCGCGAGGTGGGGGGGCTCGCGACCCAGCTCGCCGCCCACATGGGCTTTGGCGAGGCCGAGTGCGATCGGGTACAGCGCTTCTGGGGAAGCCCGACCATGGTGCGCGGACCGGGGCACAAGGCCGTCGAGCTGTTCGAGGCGGTGCACCGGGGGGAGATCCGCGCGCTCTGGGTGCTCGGCACCAACCCGGCAGTCTCCCTGCCGGACGGCAACCGGGTGCGCGAGGCCCTGAGCCGCTGCGAGCTGCTGGTGGTCTCCGAGGTGACGGCCAACACCGACACGGCGCGCCTCGCCCACCTGCTGTTGCCTGCCGCCGCCTGGGGGGAGAAGAGCGGCACCGTCACCAACTCCGAGCGCACCATCAGCCGCCAGCGCGCCTTCCTGCCCCTGCCGGGGGAGGCCAGGCCCGACTGGTGGGCCCTGACCCGGCTCGCCCGTCGGCTCGGCTTTGGCGAGGGGTTCGCCTATGAGCACGAGCACGAGATCTTCTGCGAGCATGCCGCCCTCTCCGGGTTTGAGAACGACGGATCCCGCCAGTTCGACATCTCCGGGCTGGCGGGTCTCACCCGTGCCGAATTCGAGGCGTTGGAACCCCTGCGCTGGCCCGTCAACGCTGACTGGCCCCGTGGGCGGGATCGCCTGTTCGAGGATGGGCGCTTCGCCACCCCGGATGGCCGGGCCCGCCTGCTGCCCCTGGCCCAGCGCTTCCCCGAGCAGCCAGCAACGCCCCCGCTTGCAGGGGCTGTCTCCCTGCTCCTCAACAGTGGCCGCCTGCGGGATCAGTGGCACACCATGACCCGCACCGGCCACGTGCCCCGGTTGCAGGAGGCCGAGCCCTGGCCCAGGGTGCGGATGGGGGCCGCCAGCCTGCTGGCGCTTGGCGTGAAGGAGGGGGATCTGGTGCGCCTTTGCAACGGGCTTGGGGAGGCGCTGCTGCTGGTGGGGCTGGATGAGGGGCTCAGGGAGGGGGAGGCCTTCCTGCCCATGCACTGGACCGACAGCCAGTGCAGCCAGGGGGCGGTCAACCGCCTCATCGCCCCCGTGGTGGATCCCCTTTCCGGCCAGCCGATGTTCAAACAGGGGCGGGTGCAGGCCAGGGCGCAGCTCACCCGCTGGCAAGGGCTCTGGTGTGGCCGGGGTGAGTGGCGCGAGCCGGTGGACTGGTGGGCCAGGCGCCCCCTGCCCGAGGGGAACTGCACCCTGCTGGCCTCCTGGTCAGAGAGCACAGAGCGCCTGTGGCAACGGCTGGGGGCCGAGGGGCACTGGCTCAGGCTGCCCATGAAGGAGGGGTGGCTGGCCGTGGCCCTGGCCGGAGATCGTATCGAGGGGATCCTGCTGGTGGGGGGGCGGCGCCCGGACATCAAGGTCGACCTGCTGGCCAGTCTGCTCGGCACGCCGCTCCAGGCGGGGGCCCTGAGCCAGACCCTGAGCCAGGCCCTGGCCGGGGAGAGCCGGCTGGTCTGCTCCTGCCTGCGGGTCTCGGAGCAGCGCATCGTCGATGCCATCACCCGGCAGGGGGTGAGCGAGTTGGCGGGGCTGCAGGCCCTGCTCGGCTGTGGCAGCAACTGCGGCACCTGTCTGCCCGAAATCGACAAGCTGTTGATCAAACATGTTTTCCTGGCATCCGCTTAGTGCGGTGCTAGGACACAAGGAGCCTGAGATGAGCCAAATCAGTCTGGTGGGAGCGGGCCCCGGGCCCCTCGAATTGTTGACCCTGCGCGCCCTGCACCGTCTGGAGGCGGCAGAGGTCGTGGTCTATGACCGCCTGGTGGGGAGCGAGATCCTGGCCCGCATTCCCCACGGGGCGGCCCGCTTCGACGTGGGCAAGCGCTGCGGTGAGCCGAGCCCGACCCAGGAGGAGATCAACGCCCTGCTGCTGGCCCTGGCCCGCACGGGCAAGCGGGTGGTGCGCCTCAAGGGAGGGGATCCCCTGGTGTTCGGGCGCGGCGGCGAGGAGGCGCTGCACCTGGCCCGGCACGGCATCGAGGCCGAGCTGGTGCCGGGGATCACGGCGGCCCTGGGGTGCGCCGCCAGCAGCTTCATTCCCCTGACCCACAGGGGGCTGGCCCGCTCCCTGACCCTGGTGACGGGGCACCTGATGGACGAGCGCGACTATCAGGGCTGGCAGGGGCTGACCCGGGCGGGCCACACCCTGGTGTTCTACATGGGGCTGGAGCGGGCGGCCCGCATTCGGGAAGGGATGTTGAGGGCGGGGGCCCCGGGCGCGCTGCCGGTGGCCCTGGTGGTGGCTGGCTGCAGCCCCCGCCAGCAAGTGCACGAGGCCACGCTCGATGGCCTGGAGCAAGCTGCCCGTGCCCTGCTGGGCCAGAGCCCGGTGCTGATCATCATGGGGGAGGTGGTGCGGCTGCGCGCCGAGCTGCAGGGACTGCTGACGGAGGCCCTGGAACGGGTCGCCTGAGGGGCGATTCTCCCTCTACCCCTACTACCTCCTGATAGATAAAAAGGAGGTAGATTCAAAGAGTTGGCCTTCATGTTGCGGCATTTTCGCCAGACAGAACGCGATCGTCGCCGGCAAGGAGCGCCATGACCACTTTTTCCACCCGGGGCCAGGACGGCCCCGCTTCCCGGCTGTTGATCCACGCCGATGACCCGGGCCAGGCGAACCGCCTGGCCCTGCTGGTCAGTCACTACGGCCATCAGCCCGGGATCCTCGATACCCGCCAGTTGCTGACGCCGACGCAGAGGGGGGATGCCCTGCTCGTCAGTTGCCGCCAGTTCAGCGCCGAGGTACGCCTAGGCCTCTCTCTTTGGCCCGACATGCCGCGCCTCTTGTTCTGCGAGCGGCTGGGGGGGGATACCCAGCTCGCCCTGTTGCAGCAGGGGGTGTTGCTGGTGCCCCACCCTTGCGGCGAGCGTGAGCCGGTGGAGCAGTGGCTGCGCCTGGCCCGCAGTCAGCTCGCCATGGTGCAGGCCCTGATGCAGACCGAGAGCGAGCTGCGCCAGAAGCTGGAGGATAGGCGGCTCATCGAGCAAGCCAAGGGACGCTTGATGCGCCATCAGGGGCTGGACGAGGATGAGGCCTATCGCCTGATGCGCAGCACCGCCATGAGTCGTCACCTGAGCCTGGGGGAGCTGGCGCGGCAACTGCTGCAGGCTTTGCCCGCCTGAGCGCTCCCGTGGCCAACCGTTTTGGTGCAACTGCGCCTAATTGAGGCAAATTTGAGGGAGGATCTGGGCATCACAGGCCGCAAAGGGCCGCCTGATGCACCCTGGACGAGCTGGCACGGAAAGTGAATAACAAAAACACGATAGCAATGAAGTAACGATGCGCAGTGAGGGGCCGGTCAGGTCACTCACCCGCAACAGGGCAAAGAAGCCCCGCCGATCCCGGATCGGCGGGGCTTTTTTTTTGGTCGCGACGCACCTTGGGTCGCAGCGCTGCAACGAGGTGGCACTGCGATTCCAGGCAGCCTGGCGCCATGGCCCTGACCCGGAACCGAGGGAGGAGATGCAATGAACGGACGACAAGGATGTGCGGGGCTGCTGCTGGCGGCGTTGTCGCTGCCGGTGCTGGCACTGGGAGCCCCGGAGCAGGAGGAGCTCAGGCTCGGCTTCATCAAGCTGACCGACATGGCGCCGCTGGCGGTGGCCTACGAGCGTGGCTATTTCGAGGATGAGGGACTCTACGTCACCCTCGAAGCCCAGGCGAACTGGAAGATCCTGCTGGATCGGGTGATAGACGGCGAGCTGGACGGTGCCCAGATGCTGGCGGGCCAGCCCCTGGCGGCCCACATCGGCATCGGCACCCAGGCCGAGCTGGTGACGGCGTTTGCCATGGATCTCAACGGCAACGCCATCACGGTGGCCAACAGCGTCTGGGCCGCCATGGCGCCCCAGTTGCCCAGGCCGCAGGCGGGCCAGGTGCCGCCCCCGGTGAGCGCCGCCGCCCTCAAGCCCGTGGTGGCGGAGTATCGCCAGGGGGGTAAGCCCTTCAACATGGGGATGGTCTTCCCCGTCTCCCCCCACAACTACGAGCTGAGGTACTGGCTGGCGGCAGGTGGTCTGCACCCCGGTTTCTATGCACCCCGGCTCGGCGACAACTCGGGCCAGCGCCAGGCGGACGTGCTGCTGTCGGTGACGCCGCCGCCCCAGATGCCCGCCACCCTGGAGGCGGGCACCATCGCTGGCTACAGCGTGGGGGAGCCCTGGAACCAGCAGGCGGTCGCCAGGGGCATAGGGGTGCCCGTCATCACGGATAACGAGATCTGGCGCAACAACCCGGAGAAGGTGTTCGGCGTCACCCGGCAGTGGGCCGAGCGTCACCCCAACACCCATGTGCGGCTGGTGAAGGCGCTGCTGCGGGCGGCCTGGTGGCTGGATGCAGACGACAACGGCAACCGGCGCGCGGCGGCCAAGCTGCTGGCCAGACCCGAGTACGTGGGGGCGGACGAGCAGGTGATCGCCAGCTCCATGACCGGCACCTTCGAGTACGCCAGGGGGGACAAGCGCCAGGTGCCGGACTTCAACGTCTTCTTCCGCCACCACGCCACCTATCCCTACTACTCCGACGCCATCTGGTATCTGACCCAGATGCGGCGCTGGGGCCAGATCCCCGAAGCCAGACCGGACGCCTGGTTCGAGCAGGTGGCCAGGGCCGTCTATCAACCGGATGTCTATCGCCAGGCCGCCGAGGCCCTCATCGCCGAGGGCAAGCTCAAGGCCAGTGACTTCCCCGACTTTGCCAGCGAGCAGGGCTATCGCGGCCCCCAGGATGGCTTCATCGACGGCCTCATCTACGACGGCCGCCACCCCAACGCCTACCTGCAACAGTTCGCCATCGGCCTCAAGGGCGATGAGCGGGTGCAATGAGCAAGGAGATCCCGATGAAACGACACGCATGGCCCCTCATCCATTTAAAAGCCATCAACTGGAAAATCATGGTGCAGCCCCTGCTCGGCGTGCTGCTCTTCCTCGGCCTCTGGCAGTGGGGGGCGAGCCAGGTGCAGACCAGTCTGGGCACCCTGCCGGGGCCGCTCGCCACCGCCAGCCAGCTCTGGTCCCTCGGTCAGGATCACCTGGCGGAGCGGGAGAAGGCGGCGGCCTTCCTCGAACGCCAGCAGGTGCGCAATGCGGCAAGGCTGGCGGCGGATCCGGCGGCCGAGGTGAAGCTGCGTCCCTACACAGGACGTCCCACCTTCTTCGATCAGATAGCCACCAGCCTGCTCACCGTGCTGTGCGGCTTCGCGCTGGCGACCCTGATCGCCATTCCGTGCGGGGTGCTGCTCGGCATGAACCAGGGGCTCTATCGCGCAGCCAACCCGGTGATCCAGCTGCTCAAGCCGGTCTCCCCCCTGGCCTGGCTGCCGCTCATCACGCTAGTGGTGAGCGCTCTGTATGCAAATCCCGCCCCCTGGCTTGCCAAGTCCTTCCTCACCTCGGCCCTGACGGTGACCCTCTGCTCCCTCTGGCCGACCCTGATCAACACGGCGGTGGGGGTGGCGGGGCTGGATGGGGATCTGCACAACGTCAGCCGGGTGCTGCGCCTCTCCTTTGTGACCCATGTGCGGCGCATCGTGCTGCCCGGGGCCCTGCCCATGATCTTCACCGGGCTGCGGCTCTCCCTGGGGGTGGCCTGGATGGTGCTGATCGCGGCGGAGATGCTGGCCCAGAACCCGGGGCTCGGCAAGTTCGTGTGGGACGAGTTCCAGAGCGGCGGCTCTGCGTCTCTGGCCCGCATCATGGTGGCGGTGATCACCATAGGCCTCATCGGCTGCGCCCTGGACAGGGGCATGCTGGCCCTGCAGCAGTGGTTGTCCTGGGACAAGCGCCAGGTGCTGCGTTAATCACATTTCTATTCAGGCAGGAGAAGAGCCAATGAAGAGTTATCTGGAGATAAGCGACGTCGGCATCTCGTTCGAGACGGAGCAGGGCAGCTTCGAGGCCTTGAGCCGGGTCAACCTGCGCATCGAGAAGGGGGAGTTCGTCTCCCTCATCGGTCACTCGGGCTGCGGCAAGAGCACCGTCCTCAACCTGGTGGCCGGGCTGCTGGAGCCGACCCTGGGGGGCATCATTCTCGATGGTCGCGAGGTGGCGGGCCCGGGGCCAGAGCGGGCCATGGTGTTCCAGAACCACGCCCTGCTGCCCTGGCTCAGCGTCCAGCAGAACGTGGCGCTGGCGGTGGCCCAGGTGGAGTCTGACAAGCGGGCGGTGGCGGAGCGGGTGGACTACTACCTCTCCCTGGTGCAGATGGATCACGCCAGCCAGAAGATGCCCCACGAGCTGTCGGGGGGGATGAAGCAGCGGGTCGGCATCGCCCGCGCCCTCTCGCTCTCCCCCAAGGTGCTGCTGATGGACGAGCCGTTCGGCGCCCTCGATGCCCTGACCCGGGCCCATCTGCAGGATGCCCTGATGGCGATCCAGGCGGAGCTTGGCAACACCGTCATCATGATCACCCACGACGTGGACGAGGCGGTGCTGCTCTCCGATCGCATCGTCATGATGACCAATGGCCCCAGCGCCACGGTCGGTGAGATCCTGACCGTCGACCTGCCAAGGCCCAGAGACAGGGTCGCCCTGGCGGACGATCCCCACTACCACAAGCTGCGCCAGCAGGTGCTGCGCTTCCTCTACGAGAAGCAGCGCAAGGTGACCCCCCTCAAGGCAGCCGGGCAGGTGCGCAGCAAGCTGCGCGCCTGAGCCCGCCGGATTCAAGGAAGAGAGACATGACTGACAAAGAGCAACAGTGGGTGACAGAGGACGGCATGGGCCTGCTCGGTCGCCAGAACAGTGGTTCCGCCGAACAGACCGCAAAGCAACGGCTGCTGGTGGTGGGCAACGGCATGGTGGGTCACCACTTCGTCGAACAGCTGGTGGCGGCGGGCGGCCTCGAGCGGTTCGACGTGACGGTGTTTGGCGCCGAGCCTGACGCCGCCTACGACAGGGTGCACCTCTCCGAGGTATTCGGCGGCAAGGCGCCCCAGGCCCTGCGCATGGCGGATCCCGCCTGGTATGAAGAGCACGGCATAACGCTGCGACTGGGGGCCGAAGTGGAGGTGCTCGACCGGGCGGCCCGCACCCTGACGCTGGCCAACGGCGAGCAGTTCCCTTACGACCGTCTGGTGCTGGCGACCGGCTCCGTGCCCTTCGTGCCCCCCATCCCCGGCCATCAGCGAGAGGGCTGCTTCGTCTATCGCACCCTGGGAGATCTTGCCGCCATCCGCGATGCCTGCGCCCAGGCCCGCAGCGGCGTGGTCATCGGTGGCGGTCTGCTGGGGCTGGAGGCGGCCAACGCCCTGCGCCTGCTCGGACTCAAGACCCAGGTGGTGGAGTTCGCCCCCAGGCTGATGCCGGTACAGCTCGACGAGAGCGGCGGCGCCGTGCTGCGGGACAAGATCCAGGCCCTCGGGGTCGAGGTGCTGGTGGAGAAGGCCACCGAGTGCATCGAGCAGGGGGAGCAGGCCCGTCATCGCCTGCGTTTCAAGGACGGTTCCCACATTGAGACCGACGTGCTGCTGTTCTCGGCGGGGATCCGCCCCGCCGACGCCCTGGCCCGGCAATCCGGGCTGGAGGTCGGGGAGCGCGGCGGCATCTGCATCGACGACGGCTGCCACAGCTCGGATCCCGCCATCCTCGCCATCGGCGAGTGCGCGCTCTGGCAGGGGCGCATCTTCGGCCTGGTGGCTCCCGGGTACCAGATGGCCCGGGTCGCCGTGGCCAGCCTGTGTGGCGGCGAGACCCGCTTTATCGGGGCCGACATGTCCACCAAGCTCAAGCTGATGGGGGTGGACGTGGGCTCCATCGGCGACGCCCACGCCAGCACCGCCGGTGCCCAGGAGTTGTTGCTGCTGGACAGGGTCAACGGCATCTACAAGAAGCTGGTGACCGACGGCGAGGGCAATCGCCTGCTCGGCGCCATCCTGGTGGGGGACGGGGCCGATTACGAGCGGCTGCTGCAGTACTACCAGAACGGGGTGGCGCTGCCCCAGCCGCCGCTCTCCCTGCTGGTGGGGGAGGTCGGGGACGCTCCCGCGCCCCTGGTGCTGCCAGACAGCGCCATCCTCTGCTCCTGCCACAACGTCAACAAGGGGGACGTGGTGGCCGCCGTTCGGGCGGGCAATCACGAGCTGTCGGCGGTGAAGAGCTGCACCAAGGCCGGCACGGGTTGCGGCGGTTGCAGCAACCTGCTCAAGCAGGTGGTGGATCAGACCCTGGCGGACCTTGGCGTCGAGGCGGACAAGGGGTTGTGCGAGCACTTCGCCTACGGCCGTCAGGAGCTCTATCACCTGGCCCGGGTGGGCGAGCTGAAGAGCTTCGAGGCGCTGCGGGACAAGCACGGCCAGGGGTTGGGGTGCGACATCTGCAAGCCGACGGTGGCCTCCATCCTGGCGTCCCTCTGGAACGAGCACGTGCTGGAGAAGCCCCACCGCGCGTTGCAGGATACCAACGACGCCTTCCTTGCGAACCTGCAAAAGGACGGCACCTATTCGGTGGTGCCGCGCATCCCGGGGGGGGAGATCACCCCGGAGGGGCTCATCACCATCGGCGAAGTGGCGCGCAAGTACGGCCTCTACACCAAGATCACCGGCGGCCAGCGCATCGATCTCTTCGGCGCCCGGGTCGACCAGCTGCCCGCCATCTGGGGTGAGCTGGTGGCGGCGGGCTTCGAGACCGGTCAGGCCTACGGCAAGTCGGTGCGCACCGTGAAGTCCTGCGTGGGCTCCACCTGGTGTCGTTACGGGGTACAGGACTCCATGACCCTGACCCAGACCCTGGAACACCGCTACAAGGGGCTGCGGGCACCACACAAGCTGAAGTTTGCGGTCTCCGGCTGCACCCGGGAGTGCGCCGAGGCCCAGAGCAAGGACATCGGCGTCATCGCCACCGAGCGGGGCTGGAACCTCTATGTGTGCGGCAACGGCGGTATGCGGCCGCGCCACGCCGACCTCTTTGCCACGGATCTCGACGAGCAGACCCTGATCCGCTACATCGACCGGCTGCTGATGTTCTATGTGCGCACCGGGGACAGGCTGCAACGCACCTCGGTCTGGATGGAGAACATGGAAGGGGGGCTCGACTATCTCAGGTCGGTGATCATCGAGGACAGGCTCGGCATCGGTGCCGAGCTGGAGGCCATGATGGAGGGGATAGTCGGCACCTGGCAGTGCGAGTGGAAGAGCACATTGGCGGATCCGGACAAGCTCAAGTTGTTCGAGGCCTTCGTCAACCGGCCCGAGGACGAGACGCCGCCGCGCCGTGAGGAGCGGGGGCAATGGGTGCCGGATATCGCTGTCAAGGAGGTGGTATGAGCGGGGGCAACGGGTTGCACGCCCGCCATCAGTATCAAGGAGGTGGTATGAAGGATGACAAGGACGATGCACAGCTCTGCGGGCAGTGGCACCGGGTATGCGAGCTGGCGGCGCTGCCGGAGCAGGCCGGGCGCAGCGCCTGGCTGGAGGGGCGGGTACTGGCGCTGTTTCGCCTCGGGGAGCATGTCTATGCCCTGGACGGGGTGGATCCCCTGGCCGGCGTCGCGGTGCTGGGGCGTGGCCTGGTGGGGGATGCGGGGGGCGAACCCGTGGTGGCCTCGCCGCTGTACAAGCAGCGCTACGCCCTGATGGACGGTCGCTGTCTGGACGATCCTGCCCTGAGCGTCGCCTGCTGGCCGGTGCGGCTGGAGGGGAGCGAGGTCTGGGTACAGCTGGGGTGAGTGGCCCATCTGAAAACCATGTTGTGATCGCCGGGCACTGCCCGGTGATTTTTTGTGCGCGACCCGACATTTCTTGTACGAGAGGATGGCGGGAAAACGTTTTTCGGAAATAATGGACAAACGTTTGCAACTGGATGTTTGTCTATGACGGAACGTGAGCAAGAGATCCTCGCCCTGCTGCGCCAGGATCCCATGATTGCCCAGCAGGAGCTGGCGGACAGGCTCGGCATCAGCCGCTCCGCGCTGGCGAGCCACATCTCCAGCCTGATGCGCCAGGGCTATGTGCAGGGGCGCGGCTATGTGCTGCGCGAAGGCCCCTACGCCGTAGTGATCGGCGGCGCCAACATGGATATCTGTGGCTGCAGCCACGACAACCTGCGCATCGGCGACTCCAACCCGGGCCGGGTACGCACCTCCGCCGGCGGGGTAGGGCGCAACATCGCCGAGAACCTGGCGCGCCTTGGCACCGATACTCGCCTGCTGACTGCGGTGGGCAACGATCAATACGGCCACCACCTGCTGGAGGTGAGCCAGCGCGCCGGGGTCGATGTGCGCCAGGTGCTGGTACTGGAGGGTCAATCGACCTCCTGCTACCTCAGCCTGCACGATGGCAGCGGCGAGATGAGCTGCGCCGTCAACGACATGGGGATCATCGAGCAGCTCACCCCGGCCCGGCTTACCCCCCTGAGCGGTTTTCTCGGTGCGGCCCGGCTCTGGGTGCTCGACACCAACCTCGCCACCCACACCCTGGACTGGCTGTTCGAGCGCCAGGGTGAGCACATCATCTTCGTGGACACCGTGTCGGTGGCCAAGGTGGAGAAGATCCGCCCCTGGCTGCACCGCATCCACACCCTCAAACCCAATCGCACCGAGGCGGAGCAGCTGTGCGGCTTCACCATCGGCGGGCCCGACACCTGGCCCATGGCGGCGGCCTGGTTCCACCGCGCCGGGGTGCAGCGGCTGTTCCTGAGCCTAGGCGATCAGGGGATCTTCTATAGCGACGGGGCCTGCCAGGGCCATCTGCCCGTGCTCGGCAGCCCGGTCGTCAACGTGACCGGCGGCGGCGATGCCTTCATGGCAGGGCTGGCCCACGCCTGGTTGCTGGATCAGGGCATCATGGAGACAATCCGGTTCGCCCTCGGTTGCGCCGCCCTCACCGTCAATTGTTCCGATACCGTCTTTTCCGGCCTATCCAAGGCCGCCGTTGAACGCATGCTGGAGGAGTACCCATGTTGAACGCTTACCTCGATATCCAACCTGAAGTTGCCGCCGCGCTGGCTGCCGGCAAGCCGGTGGTGGCCCTGGAGTCCACCATCATCTCCCACGGCATGCCCTATCCGCAGAACGTGGAGACGGCGCGCCAGGTGGAGCAGGTGGTGCGGGACAACGGCGCCGTGCCGGCCACCATCGCCATCATCGATGGCCGCCTCAAGGTGGGTCTGGATGCGGGGGCCCTGGAGGCGCTGGGCCGGGCCGGCCACGCCGCCACCAAGTGCAGCCGCCGCGACATCCCCTTCGTGCTGGCCAACAAGGGGCTGGGGGCGACCACGGTGGCCTCCACCATGATAGTGGCCGCCATGGCCGGGATCCGGGTGTTCGCCACTGGCGGCATCGGCGGCGTGCATCGCGGCGCCCAGGAGACCTTCGACATCTCGGCGGATCTGCAGGAATTTGCCCAGACCCCGGTGGCCGTGGTCTGCGCCGGTGCCAAGTCGATCCTCGACATCGGTCTGACCCTGGAGTACCTGGAGACCCAGGGGGTGCCGGTGATCGGCTACCAGACCGAGGAGCTGCCCGCCTTCTACACCCGGGAGAGCGGCTTCAAGGTGGATTACCGCTTGGAGAGCCCGGCGGCCATCGCCGAGGCGCTGCGTCTGAAGTGGGAGCTGGGGCTGGCGGGGGGCGCCGTGGTGGCCAACCCGATCCCGACCCAGTTTGCCATGCCCAAGGCCGACATCGACGCCGCCATTGCCCAGGCACTGCGTGAGGCGGACGAGCAGGGGGTCAAGGGCAAGGCGTCCACCCCCTTCCTGCTGGCCCGGGTGTGCGAGCTGACCGGTGGCAACTCCCTGGCGGCCAATATCCAGTTGGTGCTGAACAACGCCGCGCTGGGGGCACGTATCGCTGCCAGCCTGTAAACACCTTTGCGGAAGATGCAAAAGAGGGCCAACAGGCCCTCTTTTTATTGCGTGAATCGGTGAGATAACCCCTTATTCCAGCACCAGTCGCCCGTTGAGAGGCTGGACGGAGCGGTTGTTGGGGTGGTGCATCACCGCCTTGAAGGCATCGATCTGGGCCTGGCTGGCCTGTACCGGCTCCTTCATCACCAGCCAGCGCACTCCTTCCGAGCAGGGTGGGGTGGTCAGGGACCCGCTGAAGCGGTAGTAGTCGTGCTGGGCGGGCAGCAGTTGCTCTGCCGAGATGGGTTCCTTGAAGGCATGGATCTCCCCCGCCTTGGCTGGCAACACCTGCCAGGCCTGGCTCAGGGCCCCATTGGCCTGGCCCGGCTCGAACATCACGGCGACCACCGCCAGCTCCCCCTTGTCATTGGCATGGACCAGGTGACCCTCCAGGGGGTAGGACCTGCCTTCGATGAGGTTTTCGCTGGGGGCGTGGAAGTGGAACTGCTTGAGCTCGAAGTGCATGCCGTCGAGCTCAAGGGTGCTGCCGGGGGCATAGTTGACCTGCACCGTGTGGCCGTTGTTGACCAGCGTCTTGCCACCCGCCTGATAGTGGAACTGCAGGGGGGCCAGATCGGCCTTCACCAGACCCGAGAGGTTGACCGGCGACTGGTTGCTGCCGGCACACTGGCCATATTCCGGGGTCAGGCTGGCCCATTTCGCCGGGCCGGCCTCGCCGCTGTATTCCCAGTGTGTGGTGGCGGCAAAGGCGGCAGGGCAGAGCAGCAGGGCGCCAGCCAGCAGGGACTTTTTCATCATGCATCCTTATCCTGATTGAAAAGCACGGCCATTCCTGGCCTTCCGGCAGGAAGGCCTCATCAATGGCATCGTTGGAAACGCAGGGTATGCGGTGTCAGACCGGATTAATTGTTATGAAAGGTCTGTCGTCATCGTTATTTGAAGCGTGGCATGAGGCGGCGCCATGATATATTCCGGCAACGGGGCCCGCTTATTCATGGAGGAGAAATCCTGCGGGCATTTTTGCCATGAACGGCCCCTTTTCATGGCGCCCCAAATAGATGACGGGCTGATTCTAGAGGGCTTTTCATGGCTCCGTTTGATCTCGAGCAAACAACCGCGGACTAATTATCGGGCTTGAGGATCCCTTATTTCGCTGGGATTTTTTCGATATTCCCTGACCCGGCCAGGGGCGTGCGCGGCGGGAGCCGGGCGCTGTGCTGACAGAATGCCTCGGTGTTGACCCCTTATCCCTCTGATAGTGCAGGAGAAATTCCCCCCTCATCACAGTGACGGCGGGATGACAATCCCCCGGTTGGCGACGCCTTGTTTGCGGTTTTGCCGTCCTTTTCACATTTCCGGATTGCTCGCTATTTGTGCGATTGCCTTACTCATCCGACCTGGTGTCAAATCACTCCGCCTAACACAAGGAGTGGCATAATAATGAATAATATCAACAAATTAGTTCTGGCTATCGGATTCACTCTCACCACTTTCCCGAGCCTGGCGGCGGGATTCCAGTGCGGGGAGCACGTTACCCTAGGGGTACCCGGTCAATCCAGTCAGCTGTTGTGCCGGGAGGGCTATGCCGCCGGGTACAACTACGACACCAAGGTCTCTGACTGGGTCTCTTACCGGATGACGGCCGCCAGCGCCCAGGGCCAGGTGCCGCGCAAGGATGCCTTCGCCGAGGACAAGGAGGTGCCGGTGCAGTTTCGCGCCACCCTGTCGGACTACAAGGGCTCGGGCTATGACCGCGGCCACCAGGCGCCGGCGGCGGACATGCGCTCCACCGCCAACACCATGAAGCAGAGCTTCCTGCTCACCAACATGACCCCGCAACTGCCAGCGCTCAACCAGGGGGCCTGGCGCATCCTGGAGGAGAAGACCCGGCAGTGGGCCATCACCTACAAGAGCGTGCAGGTGATCACCGGCCCCATCTTCACCCACTCCGATGGCGCCATCGGCAACGGCGTGACCGTGCCCCACGCCTACTACCGGGTGGTGATGGATCTGGCGGGCAAGCGGGCCATCGCCTTCATCCTGCCGCAAGAGAACGTCTCGGCCAGCAAGCTGGCGGACTATGTGGTGACGGTGGATGAGGTGGAGGAGCAGACCGGACTCGACTTCTTTACCGAGCTGCCTGACGAGGAGGAAGAGGCCATGGAGTCGCGGCTGTCGGCCATGTGGGGCGGTTAGCGCGTCCGGCAGGGGTAACAGGGGCCCAGGCCCCCGTTACCCACACGGGCCTCCGGCCATTGTCATGGCCCCTGGTACAGGGCCAGTACAGCTTGGGTCTGGCATCGGGCCCTTATCATGACTCCTTTTTTCAGGAGGCATCATGTCAGCGCTGTTTTCCCTTCACTCCTCGTCCACTCTTGCCCGCGCGTTGCGCATCTGCGTACCCATGGCGCTGCTGGGGGCTGCTGTTCCCCCGGCCATGGCCGACGAGGATATCCGCTTGGGGCAGACCATTCTGCTCGGGGTCGGCGATCATCCCGCCATCATTCCCATGCTCGCCTGCCGGCCGACCAAATCCATCATGGTCAAGGCAGGGCGGGAGTTGACCCTGGAGCGGGTCAAGGTGTTCTACGGCAACGATCGCAGCAAGACCCTCTATTTCGACAAGGTGTTGAAAGAGGATCAGGAGTCGGGGTGGCAATCCCTCGGCAGCCGACTCTGCATCAAGCGCATCGAGGTGTACGGCAATTCGGAAGGGAGCAGGGCAGGGGTCAAGGTGTATGGGCGCAAATGAGCGAAGGGCGGGGGAAATCCCCGCCCAGTGCTTATTTCTTCGGGCGGAACGGCTTGATGATGGCCTCGTCGCACTCGAGATAGGGCCCTTCCATCAGGTCGATGCAGTAGGGGATGGCGGGGAAGACCGCATCCAGGCACTCGCGGATCGATTTGGGCTTGCCCGGCAGGTTGACGATGAGCGAGCTGCCGCGCAGGCCGGCGGTCTGGCGCGACAGGATGGCGGTCGGCACGAACTTGAGGGACTCGGCCCGCATCAGCTCGCCAAAGCCCGGCATCATGCGATCGCACACCGCCTCGGTGGCCTCCGGGGTCACATCCCGCCTGGCCGGCCCTGTGCCCCCCGTGGTAACGACAAGGCAGCACTGCTCATCGTCCACCAGCCGAACCAGGGTCGCCTCAATCTGATCCTGCTCGTCGGGGATCACCTGATAGACGGGCTCCCATTCCGAGGTCAGGTAGGCGTTCAGGGTGTCGATGATGGCCTTGCCGGAGAGATCTTCGTAGATGCCTGCACTGGCGCGATCGCTGACGGTGACGATACCGATTCTTGCCTTGCTCATGGTCTGCCCTTGGTTGCCGCAATAAAGTGGTAAATAAAATAACATAATCAGTGAGATATGTTAAACCGCCGGATGAGGCAACGGGAGGGCATCGAGTCAGGGAGAGAGTCGAATGAAAAACAATTTTGAGAAAAGTCCGTTAATAAGGAATAAGGCCGAGAAAAATGACGCTGAAATTTTATAAAAAAACTGACGCAGGCCGGATTCGGTTAATTTCATGAATCATAAGGAATAAATGATTTTTTCCGCCAACGACGCGCAATTCGTGCCAAAAACCGGACTCCTGTGGCTCGGCGGTGAATGACCCAAAATCGCCACCATCCTATATAACCTTCCCTAGGGACAGTGAAATAGTGATGTGCCCGGCGTCGTTCCATTCCATGGGCGAGGTCCGGCCAGGAGGGTATATGGAGCTGCCTGATTTCGATACCCTGAAGTACTGGGCGCTGGCCGAGCCGGAGCGACTCGACGCGCTGCTGCACCAGCAGATAGAGACCCTGATCGCCCAGGTGGGGCCAGAGCGGCAACGTCGGTTGCGAGGTCTGCAATTTCGCATCGACTGCCAGCGCCGCCTGGCAAGAAACAACCTCGACAGCTGCATCCGGATAGCCAACATGATGCATGACTCCGTCTACGCCATGCGCCAGCACATTCTGGATCTGCAGAACGAATCCTGTCAGGAAATGGCAGAGCCCCCGCTGCCGGATAATGTGATAGCGTTTTCCAGTTATCTGAAACGGAAATAATTAAAGGCCCTGTTCAAGATATAAAAAAACAGGGTGTTTATTAATTTGTCTCACCCCTTCTCAAACAAGTTGTTAAGCAAGTTGGGTGAATTGTTTTTTATTTGCTGCAAATATTCCCCGGGCGGCTGAATAATAGTGACCAGTGCCCGCAGTCCGATAGAGATGGATGAAGGTGTATTTATTTTGGGGTAATATCCAGACACATTTCATCTTGCTATGACTCAAAGGGATCATGAGAAGCATCACACCAGGAAGGGTGCTGTCGCGAGAGCAGCAGACGGAGATCACCCGGATCATCGTCAAGGCGGGCCAGATGCTGGCCCAGTTTGGGGCGGAGAGCCGCATCATCGAGCAGACCACGGTCCGCCTGGGGATGGCGCTCGGGCTGGAGAGCGTCGAGATGGCCATCTCTTCCAGCGCCATCGTCCTCACCAGCCTCTACCAGGGCAGTTGCGTCACCACCACCCGCCGGGTGCGGGAGCACGGCATCAACATGCAGGTGGTGTGCGAAATCCAGCGCATCTGCATCATGACGGAAAAGTCGCTTATCGGCGCGCGCGAGGTACGTCAGCGCCTCGAGGCCATCACGCCGTTCCACTATCACCCCTGGCTGGTGGTGCCCATGGTGGGGCTCTCTTGCGGTGCCTTCAGCCTGCTGTTTGGCGGTGACTGGCCCATCTTCCTGGTGACCTGCTGCTCGGCCTCGGTCGCCATGCGGGTGCGCCAGCTCATTGCCCGCCATCACCACAGCCCCCTCATCAACTTTGCCGCCACCGGTTTCATCGCCACCCTGCTCGCCTCCAGCGCCACCTTCTTCGGCTGGGGCGAACAACCCTATCTCGCCATGGCCGCCAGCGTGTTGCTGCTGGTGCCGGGGTTCCCGCTCATCAATGCGGTCTCCGACATGGTGAAGGGTTACTTCAACATGGGGCTGGCCCGCTGGGGCACGGCGACACTGCTGACCATCAGCGCAGCCATAGGGATCATTCTCGCCATGTCGGTGACCGGCATCTGGGGGTGGAAGGTATGATGGAACTGCTCTGGCTGCTGGCCAAGGATGCCTTCTGGTCGGCCATTCCGGCGGTGGGCTTTGCCATGCTGTTCAACGTGCCGCCACGGATGCTCAAATATTGCGCCATGGGGGGCGCGCTGGCCCACAGCCTGCGTACCCTGCTCATCCACTACGGCATGCCCATCGAGTGGGCCACCCTGGCAGCGGCGACCACGGTCGGTTTTGTCTGTGTCTACTGGTCGCGCCGCCTGCTGGCACCACGCCCGGTGTTCAGCGTCGCCTCCATCATCCCCATGATCCCGGGCAGCTACGCGTTCAAGACCATGATCGCCATCGTGGAGCTCAATATCTCCGGGGTGACCATGGAGCTGCTTCAGAGCGCGGTGGAGAACGGCCTCAAGGCGCTGTTTATCGTGGGGGCCCTGAGTTTCGGTTTGGCGATCCCCTCTCTGGTCGTGTACCGTAACCGCCCCATTATCTGACCGATGGTTCGAGAGGTTGACCCCATGATGATTTCCATGATTGCCGCCATGGCCCACGATCGGGTGATAGGGCTGGACAACCAGATGCCCTGGCACCTGCCGGCGGATCTGGCCCACTTCAAGCGGGTGACCCTGGGCAAGCCGGTGTTGATGGGGCGCAAGACCTTTGAATCCATCGGACGACCGCTGCCCGGGCGCCGCAATCTGGTGATCAGCCGCAACCCCGACTACCGGGCCGACGGCGTGGAGGTCATCGACTCGGTGGAGGCCGCACTGGCCCTGCTGGCGGATAGTGACGTCGCGGAGCTGATGGTGATCGGGGGCGGTCATCTCTATGGCCAGCTGCTGCCACGGGCCGACAGGCTCTATCTGACCCGTATCGATCTGGCGGTGGAGGGGGATACCCGCTTCCCGGCCTTCGATGAGAACGACTGGTCGTGCATCGAGCGCGAGTCCCATCACCCCGACGAGAAGAATCCCCATCCCTACTGTTTCGAGACCTGGCAGCGGCGTTGAGCCCTCTGATGCCATGAAGAGCCCCTTGCGACAGCCGGGGGCTTTTTTGTGCCCTGTTGCCGCAAAGAGAAGGGGGCTGAACCGGCATGGTTGAAGGTGCCTGAAGCAATATCCGGAATGCGTGACATCAAAATGATTAGTTATGTAATTAATTGGCCATTCATCGCTCCGATGGGCGCCGTCGCCCCCACCCTCTCTTTTCGCCTGCTGCTAACGCCTTTTAATCATTAATGAAATGTGCTGAAAGTGCATCGATACTGTGGCGGACCTGTCTGTTATAGGCGTTTTTATCGTGATTTAATGGATTTTTATGAATAAAAATAACCAATAAAAATCAATGACTTAAATTTAATCCTTCTAGGTTGGCTTCAATTGGTTCTTTTGTTTGGGTGTGTAATTGCTTAGTGTTAAAAGTAATTGGCTCACGTTCGACGGTTTGCCAGGCAAGGCGTCGGCCAAGAAAAAAGGACAATATGACAGTCAAACTCGAGGTCAAATCCCTCTACAAAATCTTCGGCGATCAGCCGGATAAAGCGTTCAAATTGCTGGCGAAAGGGCATGATCGCGCCAGTATCCTGAAAAAGACCGGACAGACCCTGGGGGTCCAGGATGTCAATCTGGCCATCAACGAAGGGGAGATCTTCGTGGTGATGGGCCTCTCCGGTTCGGGCAAGTCCACTCTTGTGCGTCTTTTCAACCGGCTGATCGAGCCGACCCGCGGCCAGGTGCTGATCGATGGCGAGGACATTGCCGCCATCTCGGAGCGCGAACTGCGCCAGGTGCGCCGCAAGAAGATCAGCATGGTATTCCAGTCCTTCGCCCTGATGCCGCACCTGAGTGTGCTGGAAAATACCGCCTTCGGGCTGGAGCTGGCCGGTGTACCGCTGGCGGAGCGCCAGCAGAGCGCCCGTCAGGCGCTCCATCAGGTGGGGCTGGGACAGTGGATAGAGGCTTATCCGGATGCCCTCTCCGGCGGCATGAAGCAGCGGGTCGGGCTGGCCCGGGCCCTTGCCAATGACCCCGACATTCTGCTGATGGACGAAGCTTTCTCCGCGCTGGATCCCCTGATCCGCACCGAGATGCAGGACGAGCTGCTCAAGCTGCAGGCCAGCCAGCAGCGCACCATCGTCTTCATCTCCCACGATCTGGACGAGGCGATGCGCATCGGCGATCGCATCGCCATCATGCAGGATGGCCAGCTGGTGCAAGTGGGCACCCCGGACGAGATCCTCAACCAGCCCGCCAACGACTATGTGCGCGCCTTCTTTCGCGGTGTGGATCTGGCTCATGTGTTCAGCGCCCGCGATGTGGCCAGCCGCAAGCAGGTGCCCCTCATCAAGAAGCACACCACCGACGGGCCGGGCAACGCCCTGCGCCAGCTCAAGGAGCTTGAGCGGGAGTTCGGGTACGTGGTGGATCGCAGCCGCCGCTTCCTCGGGGTCGTCTCGGTGGAGTCGCTCGGTCAGGCGGTAAGGGCCAAAGGCAGCCTGGAGCAGGCGTTGCTGGCGGACATTCAGCCCATTCTGGCGGACACCGCCCTCAATGAACTGATAAGCCAGGTGGCGGCCGCTCCCTGTCAGGTGCCCGTGGTCGAGGAGAATGGCACTTACCTCGGCCTCATCTCCAAGGCCAATCTGCTCAACACCCTGGACAGGAGTACCCCGGCATGAAGCTGATGAATCCCCATTTCTTGCTGAGCGGGCTGCTGGCCCTGGTGCTGCTGGCGAGCCCTTCTCTGCGGGCCGATGAGGTGGCGGCAGACCCCTGGAGCGCGCCTGCGTCCACCGAGGTGTCCGATCCCTGGGGCAGTACCGACACCCTGGCCACCGACTGGCAGAACCAGATCGAAGCCGCCGACACCACAACCGCCATCGACTGGCTGGATCCTTTCCAGCAGGCGCTGGTGCCGCTGGATACCTGGGTGGAAGGGGGCATCGGCTGGCTGGTGGAGAACCTGCGGCCGCTGTTCCAGCTGATCCGCGCACCGGTGGAGCTGACCCTGAACGCCATGACCCATCTGCTGCAGACGGTGCCCTCCACCCTGATGATGGGGCTCCTGGCCCTGCTTGCCTGGCAACTGGTGAACGGCCGCATGGCGCTCGGTACGCTTGCGTCTCTTGTGGGGATCGGGCTCATCGGGGCCTGGTCCGATGCCATGGTGACCCTGTCCCTGGTGCTGACCTCGCTCTTCTTCTGCGTGCTGCTGGGGTTGCCCACCGGCATCCTGCTGGCCCGCAGCGAGCGGCTCTCCACCTGGACCCGGCCGCTGCTGGATGCCATGCAGACCACCCCGGCGTTCGTCTACCTCATCCCCATCGTGATGCTGTTTGGCATCGGCAACGTGCCCGGGGTGGTGGTGACCGTCATCTTCGCGCTGCCGCCGATGATCCGGCTGACCATGCTGGGCATTCGCCAGGTGCCTGCGGATCTGGTGGAAGCGGCCCACTCGTTCGGTGCCAGCCCCTCCCAGTTGCTGTTCAAGGTACAGCTGCCGCTCGCCATGCCCACCATCATGGCCGGGGTCAACCAGACCCTGATGCTGGCGCTCTCCATGGTGGTGATCGCCTCCATGATCGCGGTGGGGGGCCTCGGCCAGATGGTGCTGCGCGGCATCGGCCGGCTCGACATGGGGCTCGCCTCCATCGGCGGCCTCGGCATCGTGCTGCTGGCCATCGTGCTCGACCGCCTCACCCAGGCGATGGGGCAACCGGATCGCACCCGTACCGGCCGCTGGTATCAGCACGGCCCCGCCGCCCTGCTGCTGCGCCTGGCCGGTCGTGACAAGAAAATCGATTACAAAGGAGTAAACGCATGAGACCGATAACCAAAGGATTGACCCTGGGCACATTGCTGCTGAGTGCCCAACTGCTGAGCCCGCTCGCCATGGCCAGCGCCGAGTTGCCGGGGGAGGGGGTGCGCGTTCAGCCCCTGCAGAGCTCCTTGCCGGAAGAGGCCTTCCAGAGCCTGCTGGTGAGCAAGCTGATGGCGCGTCTGGGTTACGATGTCCAGCCCGCCCAGGAGGTGGACTACAACGTGGCTTATGCCTCGGTGGCCCAGGGAGACGGCACCTTCCTCGCGTTCAACTGGGTGCCGCTGCAGGACAACAAGTACGAGCAGGCGGGGGGCGACAAGGTGTTCTTCCGTGAGGGCACCTATGTGGCCGGTGCCGCCCAGGGGTACCTCATCGACAAGAAGACCGCGACCCGCTACGGCATCACCAACCTGGGCCAGCTCAAGGATCCCGAGGTGGCGGCGCTGTTTGACGGGGATGGCGACGGCAAGGCCGACCTCATCGGTTGCAACCCCGGCTGGGGCTGCGAGGGGGCGATCAACCATCACCTCGACGCCTTTGGTCTGACCCCCACGGTGGCCCACAAGCAGGGCAACTACGCGGCGCTGATCGCCGATACCCTGGCTCGCTACCAGGCCGGCAAGCCGGTGCTCTATTACACCTGGACCCCCTACTGGCTCAGCAGTGAACTGGTGCCGGGCAAGGATGTGGTGTGGCTGGAAGTCCCCGCCGATGCCCCGGATGCGGCCAAGACCCGTTTGCCGAACGGCAAGAACTACGGCTTTGCGGTGAACACCATGCACATTGTTGCCAACAAGCGGTTTGCCGAAGCCAATCCGGCCGCCGCCAAGCTCTTCTCCATCGTCAAGCTGCCGCTGAATGACATCAACGTGCAGAACGGCCTGATGAACAAGGGGCAGAACAAGCCGGCGGACGTGGAGCGTCATGCCGACGCCTGGCTCAAGGGCCACGAGGCACTGGTGAACGACTGGCTGAATCAGGCGCGCGCCGCCGCCATGTAATGAGGGGTACGTCGCCCTTCTGCACAAAGAAAAACGCCCGGCAGTTGCCGGGCGTTTTTTTGTGGGCGCAGCACATGGCCGGGCCGGGGGATCAGATGCCGGAGCCGTCGCTCTCGCCACCTTCCTCATGCAGGCCGCACTCGCGCTTGAGGCCGAAGAAGCGGGTCTGCTCCTCGCTCATGCCGGGCTCCCACTTGGCGGTGGTGTGCACGTCGCCGACCGAGAGGTAACCCTGCTCCCACAAGGGGTGGTAGGGGAGGTCGAACTCCTTGAAGTAGTAGAAGACGTCCTTGTTGCTCCAGTCGATCACCGGCAGGAACTTGAAGCGGCCGCGCTGGATGGCTAGCACCGGCAGCTTGCCCCGGCTGCCGGACTGCTCACGGCGCAGGCCCGAGAACCAGGTGCGGGCACCCAGCTCGTTCAGGGCGCGGTCCATGGGCTCCACCTTGTTGAGCTGGTTGTAGCGGGTGATCCCCTCCACCCCCTGCTCCCACAGGAGGCCGAAGCGGGCCTCCTGCCAGGCCGGGCTGAGTTCGGCCCGGTAGATCTTGAGGTTGAGGGCGAGACGCTCGGTCAGCTCGTCGATGAAACGGTAGGTCTCGGGGAAGAGATAACCGGTGTCGGTCAGCACCACGGGCACGTCGGCCCGCTCGCGGCTCACCAGGTGCAGCATGAGCACCGCCTGGATGCCGAAACTCGACGACAGCACATGCTCCCCCGGCAGGTTGGCCAGGGCCCAGCGCACGCGCTCGGGGGCGCTCATGGCGTCCAGCGCCCGGTTGAGGGGGGCCAGCGCCTCGACCTGCTCCTCCCGGCCCAGGGCCAGCAGGGCGTCGAGGTCGAGCCGGCCGTCGGCGGTGCGCGCCAGCCGGGCTGTATCAGTCTGTTCAGGCTGCATAGAAGTCCCTCGCGGAGTCGATAACCGGGGCGATGATGCCGGCGCGAATGACAAAATCGCCGAAGCACTCGTCCGGGTTGCGTTCGCTCGCCCAGCGGCTGATCAGGGCGTCCAGTTCGGCCAGGATCTGCGGCTCGGTGATGTTCTCCAGATGCAGGCGCGGGATGCGGGTCCCCTCGAGGTTGCCCCCCAGGTGCAGGTTGTAGCGACCCGGCGCCTTGCCCACCAGACCCACTTCCGCCAGCATGGCGCGGCCGCAGCCGTTGGGGCAGCCGGTGACCCGGAAGATGATGGCGTCATCCGCCAGGCCGTGCTTGGCCAGCAGCCCCTCGATGTCGGTGACGAAGGCAGGCAGCATGCGCTCGGCCTCGGCCATTGCCAGGGGGCAGGTGGGCAGGGCCACACAGGCCATGGACTGCTTGCGCTGCTCGCTCACGCCGTCATCCAGCAGACCGTACTGGCGTGCCAGCGCCTCGATGCGTGCCTTCTCGCCGGCAGGCACGCCCGCGATGATGAGGTTCTGGTTGGCGGTGAGGCGGAAGTCCCCCTGATGCACCTTGGCGATCTCCAGCATGCCGGTCTTGAGGGGCTTGTCCGGGAAGTCCAGCAGGCGGCCGTTCTCGATAAACAGGGTCAGGTGGTGCTTGCCGTCGATCCCCTCCACCCAGCCGAAGCGATCGCCACGACTGGTGAATTCATAGGGGTGAACCGGCCCGAACTGGATGCCGGCGCGGTTCTCCACCTCGGCCTTGAAGGCCTCGACCCCCACCCGTTCAAGGGTGTACTTGGTTTTGGCGTTCTTGCGGTTGACCCGGTTGCCCCAGTCGCGCTGGGTGCTGACCACGGCGGCCGCCACCTCCAGCACGTGGGAGAGCGGAATGAAGCCAAAGTCGCTCGCCTTGCGCGGGTAGGTGGTGGTGTCGCCGTGGGTCATGGCGAGACCGCCCCCCACCAGCACGTTGAAGCCCACCAGCTTGCCGTGATCGGCAATGGCCACGAAGTTGAGATCGTTGGCGTGGATGTCCACATCGTTGTGGGGCGGGATGACCACGGTCGTCTTGAATTTGCGCGGCAGGTAGTTGGAGCCCAGGATCGGCTCCTCGTCACCCCCCAGCTTCTCGCCATCCAGCCAGATCTCCACGTAGGCGCGGGTCTTGGGCAGCAAGTGTTCGGAGATCTTCTTGGCCCACTCGTAGGCCTCCTGGTGCAACTCGGACTCCACCGGGTTGCTGGTGCAGAGCACGTTGCGGTTTACGTCCCCCGCGGTAGCGATGGAGTCGATACCGGTGCTGTTGAGGGTCTGGTGCATCAGCTTGATGTCGCGCTTCAGTACCCCGTGGAACTGGAAGGTCTGGCGGGTGGTCAGGCGGATGCTGCCGTACATGCTGTGTTCTTCGGCGAACTTGTCGATCACCTGCCACTGGGCCGGGGTGATGATGCCGCCGGGCAGGCGGGCGCGCAGCATGACGTTGTGCAGGGGCTCCAGCTTCTGGGCGGCGCGCTCCGGGCGGATGTCGCGGTCATCCTGCTGATACATGCCGTGGAAGCGGATCAGCTGGAAGTTGTCGCCGTTGAAGCCGCCGGTGAGCGGGTCCTGCAGATCTTCGGCGATGGTGCCGCGCAGGAAGTTGCTCTCGCGCTTGAGGCGTTCGTTGTCAGCCAGCGGCCCTTCGACCGGTCCCGGAATAAGTTGTTTGCTCATCAATAGACATCCCTTTGATAACGTTTGGCACGACGCAATTCGCTCAGATACTCTTCTGCTTCCTCACGGCTCTTGTGGCCGTGTTCCGCAATCACTTCCAGCAGGGCTTCCTGCACATCCTTCGCCATGTGGTTGGCGTCGCCACACACATAGAAGTGAGCGCCTGCTTCCAGCCACTGGTAGAGCTCAAGCCCTGCCTCGCGCAGGCGGTCCTGCACATAAATCTTGTTGGCCTGATCCCGGCTGAAGGCCAGGGAGATCTTGGACAGCAGGCCCGATTTCACATAACGCTGCCACTCCACCTGATAGAGGAAGTCCTGGGTGAAGTGGGGGTTGCCGAAGAAGAGCCAGTTCTTGCCCTCTGCCCCCTGTGCTTCCCGCTCCTGCAGGAAGGCGCGGAACGGGGCAATGCCGGTGCCCGGGCCCACCATGATGACGGGGGTGTCGGGATTGGCGGGCAGGCGGAAGTTGTCGTTGTGCTCCACGAACACCCTGACCTCGGCGTCCTCGGCCAGGCGGTCCGCCAGATAGGAGGAGGCGCCACCGCTTCGCACTGTGCCATCTTCTTGGCGGTAGCGCACCACACCGACGGTCAGGTGCACCTCTTCTTCCACCTCGCTCTGGGCGGAGGCGATGGAGTAGAGGCGGGGGGTGAGGGGGCGCAGCAGTGCGATCAGTTGATCGGCACTCAAGGAAGCCGGGAAGCGTTTCAGTACGTCCACCACCTGGGCGCTGGCCACCAGGGCGTTGACCTGGGCCTTGTCACCGGCCAGATCTTTGAGCGCCGCGTTGTCCGTGATCTCGGCGAGGCCAGTGATCAGGCCCCCGTGCAACCGGGTCAGCTCGTAGTGACGGGTCAGCGCCTCGCGCAGGCTGCCATGGGGGGTGGCCTCGTCACCGGTCAGACCGGTCAGGGCCAGCACTTCCCCCACGAGATCGGCGTCGTTGTCAAACCAGATGCCGAGCGCATCCCCCGGTTGATAGGTGATGCCGGACTCTTCCAGGTTGATCTCGATGTGACGGATGTCCTTGCTGGAGTCGCGGCCGGTGATCTTCTGGTTCACTGAGAGTCTGGCGGGGAAGGGGTTCTCCTTGTTGTACTGGCTGTGGCCGACGGCGGCCTGCACCGAGCCCGCCACGCTGGCGGTCGCGGCGCCGGCAGAGAGGGTGGCGGCGACCGCCGCAACGGCCTGCTCGCCCCAGGCCTTGGCGGCATCCTGATAATCCACATCGAGGCTAGCTAGCTCATGGATGCGCTCGGCCCCTGCCTTGGCGAGGAAGCCATCGAAATCCTTGCCGGTCTGGCAGAAGAACTCATAGGAGCTGTCACCCAGCCCCAGCACGGCAAACTTGAGGCCCTCGAGTTTGCCGATCTTGCCTTTTTTAAGCTGCTCGAACAGATCGACGGCGCTCTCGGGGGGCTCCCCCTCCCCGTAAGTGCTCACTACCACCAGCAGGTGGCTCTCTTTCTTGAGCTGCTTGGGTTTGTAGTCCGCCATGGAGGTGAGGGTCACCGGCAGGCCGCGGGCCTCGGCCTGGGCCTTGATGGCGCTGGCCACGCCCTTGGCATTCCCGGTCTGGGAGCCGTAGAGAATGGTCAGGCTGCCGCCGGGTGCCGCGACTTCTGCGCCTGCGCTCGCCACGGGCTGGACGCCCGCCTGGGAGAGGCCGTAGAGATAACCGCTGACCCAGGCCAGTTGCTGGGTATTGAGGGTGGTGAGAACTTGGTTGAGCTGGCGCTGCTGTTCGTCAGAGAGCGGGCTCAGGGTGGGGGCTGTCAATGGCATCACACATGTCTTCCATGGTCTGATTTTTGGTCAGGGTAAGGGGTGTAATGAATAACAACAAAGAATAAAAATATCTTCTTTATGCGATTTATGAATTTATAAAGCCAAAATCCATCTCAGCCCCGGGGGGCCCGTGATATAAAAATGGCCTTGCCGAGCCCCCTGTCCCAGGGATCTCTCATGCCTCAAGGAGCAACCATGTCCCGTCTCTATCATGTCAACGCCTTCAGCCATCACCCCTTCGGAGGCAACCCCGCCGTGGTGGTGCTGGGGGAAGCGCGGCCCGACGCCGAGCTGCAGGCCATGGCGGCGGAGTTCAACCTCTCTGAGAGCGCCTTTCTGACCCAACTGGGAGAGGGGCATTACGGGTTGCGCTGGTTCACTCCGCAAGTGGAGGTGGACTTGTGCGGCCATGGCACCCTGGCGGCAGCCCATGTGCTGTGGCAGACGGGGGAGGTGTCAGGGGAGCTCCCCATCCGCTTCGCGACCCGCAGCGGTGAGTTGGTGGCCCGGCGGGAAGGGGAGTGGATCTGGCTCGATTTTCCGCGCATTGTCCTGGCGCCCCTCGAGCTGGACCCTGCCTATGGGGCTGCTCTTGGCTGCCAGCCGCTGCAAACCCTGGCGGCCGGGGCCAAGTTCCTGCTTGAGCTCGGTAGCGAGGAAGAGGTCCGCGCGCTCACCCCCGATTTTCACGCCCTGCGGGCGCTGCCGGGCCGGGGGATCATGGTGACGGCGCCATCGAGCCGGGGAGAGGACGACTTCGTCTCCCGCTATTTCGCCCCCTGGGTCGGGGTGGACGAGGATCCGGTGACCGGCTCCAACCACTGCGCCCTGGTGCCCTTCTGGGCCGAGCGGCTCGGCAAACGGCAATTGCGGGCCCGCCAGATCTCGGCCCGAGGCGGGGATCTCAGGCTGGAATTGCAGGAGGAGCGGGTGCTGATGGCGGGCCGGGCACTGACCCTGTGGCAGGGGGAGTGGCTGCTGCCGCCTGTCGCACCAGCGGACCGATGACCGTTCGTCACTGTGTGACTTCTGCATAAAAAAACGCCCCGCAATTGCGGGGCGTCTTGATTGCCATGGACGGCAGCAGTGCTGCTGCGGCCCTGTTTCTGCGGCGCTTACTTTTGTGGACGCAAGGCCGGGAACAGGATGACGTCGCGGATGGTGTGGCTGTTGGTGAACAGCATCACCAGACGGTCGATACCGATACCCTGACCGGCGGTCGGCGGCAGACCGTGTTCCAGCGCGGTGACGAAGTCGGCGTCGTAGAACATGGCTTCGTCGTCCCCTGCGGCTTTCTGGTCAACCTGGGCCTGGAAGCGCTCGGCCTGATCTTCCGCATCGTTCAGCTCGGAGAAGCCGTTGGCCAGCTCGCGACCGCCGATGAAGAACTCGAAGCGGTCGGTGACGTCCGGGTTCTGGTCGTTGCGACGGGCCAGCGGGGAGACGGCGGCCGGGTACTCGGTGATGAAGGTCGGTTGCAGCAGCATGTGTTCCACGGTCTCTTCGAAGATCGCGGTGATCACGTGGCCCAGCTCCCAGCTCTTCATCAGCTCGATCTTCAGACCCTTGGCGACGGCGGTGGCCTTCTCCAGGGTGGCCAGATCGTCACGGGTCACACCCGGGTTGTACTTCAGGATGGAGTCGACCATGGAGAGGCGCTGGAACGGCTGACCGAAATCGATGGTCAGGCCCTCTTCGCCCTCTTTGGCGTAACGGATCCTGGTGTCGCCCAGGATGTCCTGTGCCAGGGTGCGCAGCATCTCTTCGGTGAGATCCATCAGATCGATGTAATCGGCGTAGGCCATATAGAACTCGAGCATGGTGAACTCGGGGTTATGGCGAACGGAGATGCCTTCGTTGCGGAAGTTGCGGTTGATCTCGTAGACACGCTCGAAACCACCGACCACCAGACGCTTCAGATAGAGTTCCGGAGCGATACGCAGGTACATGTCGATGTCCAGCGCATTGTGGTGGGTGATGAAGGGACGTGCGGAAGCGCCACCCGGGATGACTTGCATCATGGGGGTTTCCACTTCCATGAAGCGCTTGTCATTCAGGAACTTGCGAATGCCGGCCACCACCTTGGTGCGGGTCACGAAGGTCTTGCGGGACTCTTCGTTGGCGATCAGGTCCAGGTAACGCTGGCGGCAGCGGGCTTCCTGGTCGGTCAGACCCTTGTGCTTCTCGGGCAGCGGGCGCAGGGCCTTGGTCAGCAGGCGGATGGTGGAGACGTGTACGGAGAGCTCACCGGCGTTGGTGCGGAACAGGGTGCCCTCGACACCGACGATGTCACCCAGATCCCACTTCTTGAACTGCTCGTTGTAGAAGCCTTCCGGCAGGTCGTCACGGGTCACGTAGATCTGGATCTTGCCAGCCATGTCCTGCAGGGTCGCGAAAGACGCCTTGCCCATGATCCGGCGGGTCATGATGCGACCGGCAATCTTCACCTGTTTACCCAGGGCGACCAGCTCGTCATTGCTCTTGTCGCCGAATTCGGCATGCAGATCGCCGGAGAGGCTGTCACGACGGAAGTCGTTGGGGAAGGGGTTGCCCTGGGCGCGCAAGGCGGCCAGCTTGGAGCGACGCTCAAGCATCTCGTTGTTCAGTTCGAGAGTCTGGTCGACTTCCGGGGTGGTGGTTTGTTCAGACATGGTGATTCCTGCTGCTCTGTTTACAGGCCTGATTTCAGGCTGGCTTCGATAAACTTGTCCAAGTCGCCGTCGAGTACCGATTGGGTATTGCGGGTTTCGACGCCGGTGCGCAGATCCTTGATACGGGAATCATCCAGTACGTAGGAGCGGATCTGGCTGCCCCAGCCGATGTCGGACTTGGTCTCTTCGAGGGCTTGCTTCTCAGCGTTCTGCTTTTGAATTTCCAGCTCGTAGAGCTTGGCCTTCAACTGCTTCATACACTGATCTTTGTTCTTGTGCTGGGAACGGTCGTTCTGGCACTGCACCACCACGCCGGTCGGCACGTGGGTGATACGCACCGCGGACTCGGTCCGGTTGACGTGCTGACCACCCGCACCGGAGGCGCGGTAGACGTCGATGCGAAGATCAGCCGGGTTGATCTCGATCTCGATGTCATCATCGATCTCGGGGTAGACGAACACGGAGCAGAACGAGGTGTGGCGACGGCCGCCGGAATCGAACGGCGACTTGCGTACCAGGCGGTGCACGCCGGTCTCGGTGCGCAGCCAGCCGAAGGCATACTCGCCGGTGAACTTGATGGTGGCGGACTTGATGCCGGCCACGTCGCCCTCGGAGCATTCGATGAGCTCGGGCTTGTAGCCGTGGGCATCGCCCCAGCGCAGGTACATGCGCAGCACCATGTTGGCCCAGTCCTGGGCCTCGGTGCCGCCGGAACCGGACTGGATGTCGATGTAGCAGTCGGAACCGTCGTGCTGACCGGAGAACATGCGACGGAACTCGAGATCCACCAGCTTGGCCTCCAGCTCGTCCGCTTCGACCACGGCTTCGTTGAAGGTCTCTTCGTCTTCGCCTTCGACGGCCAGGCTGACCAGCATCTCGACGTCATCGACGCCCTGGGTCAGGGTATCGATGGTGCTGACGACGTTCTCCAGGGAGACGCGCTCCTTGCCCAGCGCCTGTGCGCGCTCGGGTTCGTTCCAGACATCCGGCTGTTCCAGCTCGGCATTGACCTCTTCTAGACGCTCTTTCTTGGCGTCATAGTCAAAGGTACCCCCTAAGCAGCTCGGTCCTCTCAGACAGCTCCTTAAGCTTGTTTAATACAGGATTGACTTCAAACATCGTGAAAACTCTCGGGGTCGATGTGATTTAAAAACGGGATATTCTAGCCAATTGCAGAAGGAATAAACAGGGTTGGCTGGCCTCGCTCTTTTTCCTGCTCCAATTTTCCGCAGCATTTTTAAAATTTCCGCGTAAAATATCGTCACTCACGCCATTCTCCGCTTCAGTTTTGCGCGGATTGGCCGCTAACAACACACAGTGCCACGCACTCCCGATTGATCCTGTTCCCGACCCCCACAAGAAGAAAACACGATGAAAAACCTATCACTCAAGCAGAAGATACTGTTGTCTGTGGTCATCGCCTTGTCACTGGTGATCCTGCTACTCTCCTGGCAGAGCTACACCAGCCAGAAGTCCATGCTGCTGCAAGGCAGTCAGGAACAGGTGCAACGCCTCGGCAGCCAGCAGGCCGCCAGCGTCAGCGACTGGCTTGCCGCCCGTCGTGACGTCATCCAGGCCCTTGGCAACAAGGCCGGTGCCGAGCCCCTCAACGCCCTGCAACAGGCCCAGGTGTCCGGCCGTTTCCAGCTCACCTATTTTGGTGAGGGCAGCGGCAAGATGAACGACTCCGACCCCTCCATCAACCGCGACGGTTACGATCCCCGCTCTCGTGGCTGGTATCAGGAAGCCATGGCCAAGGGCGGCATGATCGTCACCAAACCCTACCTCGACGTGGCCTATAACATTCTGGTGGTGACCCTGGCCCAGCCTGCCCAAGGCGGCGTGGTGGGGGGGGATCTCTCCATTGCCTCCCTGGTGGATGACATCACCAAGATGAAGCTGCCAGCGGACGGCTTCGCCATCCTGATGCACAAGGATGGCACCGTCATCGCCTACAAGGATGCGGCCAAGGCGATGAAGCCAGCCAGCGAGATCGACAACGATCTGACCAATGCCCTGATCGATCAGAGCAAGGCGAGCAACAGTCTGGTGCCTGCTTTCTTCGACAACGAGGGGCGTGACAAGCTGCTGTGGGCGACGGACATTCCGGACACCGACTGGGAGCTGGTGCTGGTACTGGACAAGAGCACCCTGGAGGCGCCGCTCTCCTCCCTGCTGATGACCCAGCTCGGCCTGGCCCTGCTGGTGCTGGTGGGCAGCATTCTCGCCATCTCCTGGCTGGTCAGCCTGCTGCTCGGTCCCCTCACCAAGGTGTCCCAGGCCCTGGCCCGCATCGCCGACGGTAACGGCGATCTGACCCAGCGCATCAAGATCGACGCCAATGACGAAGTGGGCCAGCTCGCCGGCAGCTTCAACCGCTTCGTGGGCAGCCAGCATCAGCTCATCGCCAACATCCGTCAGCTTGCCAACGAGCTGAACGCCGATGCCGAACGCAGTCTGGTGACCAACCAGGCCGCGGTGGAAGAGCTGCAACGCCAGCAACAGGAGGTGACCATGGTCGCCACCGCCGTCACCGAGATGGCGAGTGCCACCATGGAGATCGCGGGCAACGCCGAGAACACCGCTGCCGCCGCCCAGCAATCCGCCCAGAGCAGTGAACAGGGCAAGATCCTGGTGAACCAGACTCGCCAATCCATCAACAACCTGGCCGAGGAAGTGGGGCAGGCGACCGGCGTCATCGGTGAGCTGAGCCGTCACGCCCAGGCCATCTCCGGCATCCTCTCCACCATCCAGGGCATCGCCGAGCAGACCAACCTGCTGGCGCTGAACGCGGCCATTGAAGCGGCCCGTGCCGGTGAACAGGGTCGCGGTTTCGCCGTGGTGGCGGACGAGGTGCGGGTGCTGTCGCGCCGTACTCAGGATTCCACCCAGGAGATCCAGTCCACCATCGAAACCCTGCAACAGACCACGGCCCGCGCGGTGAGCCTGATGCAGACCAGCCAGGGGTTGGCGGACAACAGCGTGAAGGATGCCGACGCAGCCGCTGCGGCCCTGGAGGAGATCACCCAGGCCGTCAGCCTCATCTCCGACATGGCGGGCCAGATCGCCACCGCCGCCGAGGAGCAGACCCAGGTGACCGGTGAAATCACCCAGAACACCACCGCCATCAAGGATGTGAGCGACGAGATCACCGCTTCCGCCATGCGCGACCTGGATCAGGCGCACAACCTCAAGGGGCGTGCCACCAACCTGAACCAGCAGGTGTCGACCTTTATTTTGTAAGGAAGGTCAGGCCGCAGTCCTACCGTGGCGTCAGTAAAAAGCCCCGCACCTTGGTGCGGGGCTTTTTGTTGCCTGCCGTCGGCCCCTTGGTGGGGGTCGGGGCAGCGTCCAGGGGCCAGCAAGCAAAGAGCCCACCGCAAGGTGGGCTCTTTCATACGGGGCCTGCGCCGGGATCACAGGAAGGGCAGGGCCAGGAACAGCTTGATCACCACTGCGTTGATGATGTCGATGAAGAAGGCACCGACCATGGGCACCACAAGGAAAGCCAGGTGGGAGGGGCCGAAGCGCTGGGTAATGGCCTGCATGTTGGCAATGGCAGTGGGGGTGGCGCCGAGGCCGAAGCCGCAGTGACCCGCCGCCAGCACGGCTGCATCATAGTTGCGCCCCATGACCCGGAAGGTGACGAAGATGGCGTAGAGCGCCATGGCCACCGTCTGAACGGCCAGCAGGATGAAGATGGGCAGGGCCAGGCTTGCCAGCTCCCACAACCTGAGGCTCATCAGCGCCATGGCGAGGAAGAGCGACAGACTGACGTTGCCGAGCAGGGAGACCTCGCGGTCGCTTACTTCGTGCCAGTTGAGCAGGGTGAGCAGGTTGCGCAGCAGCACGCCGACAAAGAGCACGCAGACGAAGATCGGCAACTCGAAGACGCCGCCCTTGAGATAAAGGGCCAGCATTTCGCCCCCTTTCAGGCTGATGGCGATGAGTGCCAGGGTCTCGATCAGGCTGAAGGTGGTGAGCGGGCGCTCCATGTCCGGCATTTCGAAGCCCTGGGGGGCGCCGTCACGGTTGTGCTCCTCACCGGGCACCTGCACCTTCTTCACCAGATAACGGGCCACCGGGCCGCCGATGAGGCCCCCCAGCACCAGGCCGAAGGTGGCACAGGCTATCGCCAGCTCGGCGGCGGATTGCACGCCGTACTTCTCGGTGAAGATGGAGCCCCAGGCCGCCCCGGTGCCGTGGCCGCCGGAGAGGGTGATGGAGCCGGCCAGCAGCCCCATGTGGGGATCCAGCCCCAGCAGGGTGGCCAGACCCACCCCCAGGCTGTTCTGCACCAGCAGCAGGCCGGTGACCACCAGCAGGAAGGTGGCCACCGCCTTGCCGCCGCGCTTGAGGCTGCCCAGATCGGCGGAGAGGCCGATGGAGGCAAAGAAGGTCAGCATCAGGGCCGTTTGCAGGCTGGTATCAAATTGCAGTTCGATCTGCAGGGTGGAGCGCAGCACCAGCAGCACCAGGGCAACCACCAGGCCACCGGCCACGGGTTTGGGGATGTTGAAAGTGCGCAGGGGTCCTATCTTGTTGACCAGCAGGCGGCCAAGCAGCAGCACCAGGGTCGCGGCGACCAGGGTGGCGTAGGCATCAAGTTGTAGCATTCAGTGCTCCCATGTTGATCGGCTGTGTCTTTGGCGAGAAAGACTCACGGATCCAGCCGGGATGAAACAGAGTGGCGAACGCGCCAGTGACAGAGGGGCCGCAGCCCCGTCCCTCTGCAAAAGAGGGGGTCGACACGAGCCCGTGTTCGTCGGGCGTCCAGATGAGATTTGTGAAAAATCCGCCGGATACTAGCAAAAAACACCAAGTACATCCACATATGTCACATTAATGATTAAAACATGGTGTTAACATGGCATTTAAAACTGCCTCGCCGAGTGTGCTCCGGATCGCAACAATGCTGCTGCGGCTGTCATTTGCAGCGGCACTCTTTATAATTCGCCCGGTTCCGCCCCCACGGGAGGACACAGACCCTCAAGAGGTCTGCTGATGACCGATATTGAGCCCGCCCTCACCATCTGAAGGACGGGGGCTGTATCGGTTGAGCCCTGTTTGATTTGCCGGTTTCCAGTCCAGAGAGAGGAGAGGGTGTGAAGAAGTCCATCTACATTGCCTACACAGGCGGCACCATAGGGATGCAGCGTTCCGACCACGGTTATGTACCGATGGCGGGCTTCATGGAGGACTGTCTGGCACGGATGCCCGAGTTCCATCGACCGGAAATGCCCGATTACCATATCCACGAATATGCCCCCCTCATCGACTCTTCCGACATGACGCCGGCAGACTGGCAGCGCATCGCCGAGGATATCAAGGGCAACTACGACAAGTACGACGGTTTCGTCATTCTGCACGGCACCGACACCATGTCGTTCACCGCGTCTGCGCTCTCCTTCATGCTCGAAGATCTGCACAAGCCGGTCATCATCACCGGCTCCCAGATCCCCCTGGCTGAGCTGCGCTCGGACGGTCAGCAGAACCTGCTCAACGCCCTCTATATCGCGGCCAACTACCCGATCCACGAGGTGACGCTCTTCTTCAACAATCAGCTCTATCGCGGCAACCGCAGCAAGAAGGTGCATGCTGACGGCTTCCACGCCTTCGACTCGCCCAACTACCCGCCCCTGCTCAATGCCGGTATCGCCATCTCCCTGGAGGCAGGTGAGCTGGGCGTGCCGTGCGATCGCCCCCTGGTGCTGCACGACATCACCCCCCAGCCCATCGGGGTGGTGACCCTCTATCCGGGGATATCGGCGGAGGTGATAGCGAACATCCTGCAACAGCCGGTGCGTGCGCTGATCCTGCTCTCCTTCGGGGTGGGCAATGCGCCCCAGAACCCGGCCATGCTGGCGCTGCTCTCCGAGGCATCTGCCCGGGGCGTCATCATCGTCAACCTGAGCCAGTGCCTGCACGGCAAGGTCAACATGGGGGGCTATGCCACCGGCAACGCCCTCTCCCGTGCGGGAGTCATCTCGGGCTTTGACATGACCGCCGAGGCGGCGCTCACCAAGCTGCACTTCCTGCTGAGCCAGGATCTGCCGGCGCCGCGCATCCGCGAGCTGATGCAGCAGTCTCTGCGCGGGGAGCTGACCCCCTGACTTTCCCTCTCACCCTAACCCTCTCACAGCGGGAGAGGGGATAGATCGAGGTGGCGAGGTTTGCCATGAAGATCGCCGGTAGGTGGCCCGCTGACTGCTCGCAGGGGAGTGCCAGCTCCCTTCTCCCCTGGTGGGAGAAGGGCCGGGGATGAGGGGGATGAGTCATCCTGCATAGAGAGGAAAAAAAGAGGGGAGCCATAATGGCTCCCCTCTTTCGCTTCGTTACCGCGATAGGTGACGTGCGGCCTGCCTCAGTGGCTAAGGTCTACCCGTACTATCTCTTCCTCATCGCGATACTGGCGCTTGAGCTCGCTCTTGCTCTTCATCACGATCTCGCCGTCACGGCCGATGTTCATGTGCTCGGGGTTCTCAAGGTGCATCGCCTGCCAGGCCATCACGGCCTGCAGGGAAGTGGCCTTCTGCTCCTCGGTGAGGGGCTTGCCATCCGGCCATTTGCCGAGCTCGACCGCAGTCTTGAGCCGCTCGTACACCTCTTTGGGCATCTGCGCTATCGCTTGTTGAAACGTCACTTGCTGAGACGACATCCGGCCTCTCCTTGAAAATTGAGCCATGAACACGGGTTCCGGCGGGCAGATCCTGTCGGACTATACCGGTAGATCCTGGCGGACTACGCCAGCCATCTGCTCCATCACCCGTACTACCTGACAACTGTACCCGAACTCGTTGTCATACCACACGTAGAGCACGCAGTGATCCCCCTCGGCGATGGTGGCCTGGGAGTCGACGATGCCCGCAAAACGGGAGCCCACCATGTCGGAGGAGACCAGCTCGGTGCTGGCGCTGAAGTCGATCTGGCGATGCAGGGCCGAGCTCAGCGCCATCTGCTGCAGATAGGCGTTGAGGCTCTCCCGATCGGTGGTCTGTTCCAGCGACAGGTTGATGATGGCCAGGGACACGTTGGGTGTGGGCACCCGGATGGCGTTGCCGGTCAACTTGCCCTTGAGCTCCGGCAGCGCCTTGGCCACCGCCTTGGCGGCACCGGTGCTGGTCATCACCATGTTGAGGGCTGCGCTGCGACCGCGGCGCTCGCCTTTGTGATAGTTGTCGATGAGGTTCTGATCGTTGGTATAGGAGTGGACCGTCTCCACGTGGCCGTGGCGGATGCCGTACTTGTCCTGCATCACCTTGAGCACCGGGGTGATGGCGTTGGTGGTGCAAGAGGCGGCGGAGACTATCTTGTCATCCGGACCTATCACCTCGTGGTTGACCCCGAACACCACGTTCTTCATCTCCCCCTTGCCGGGGGCGGTCAGCAGTACCCGGGCGGCGCCGCGGGCCTTGAGGTGCTCGGACAGGCCCGCCTCGTCACGCCAGACGCCGGTGTTGTCAACGATCAGCGCATTGTCGATGCCGTAGGCGGTGTAGTCGATGTCGGCCGGGCTGTTGGCGTAGATCACCTGGATGAAGGTGCCGTTGGCGATGATGGCGCTGCGTTCTGCATCCACCTCGATGGAGCCGTTGAAGGGGCCGTGCACCGAATCGCGGCGCAGCAGGCTGGCACGCTTCTCCAGATCCCCGTCGCGACCGCCGCGCACCACGATGGCGCGCAGGCGCAGGGAGTTGGCGGCGCCGGTGCGCTCGATGAGCAGACGGGCCAGCAGGCGGCCGATGCGGCCGAAGCCGTAGAGCACCACGTCGGTCGGGGCGGGCACAGCACTGCGGTTCAGGGCCGGTGCCAGCTTGGCGCGCAGATAGTCCTCGATGCCGGCTTCATCCTGGTGATCTTGCCAGTAGCCCACGGCCAGTTTGCCGAGATCGACTTCGGCGGCGGTGGGGTTCAGGGCCAGGATGGCTTGCAGCAGGGGAAAGCTCTGTTGGATAGGGAGGGGGGCTCCCTGGTGGCGGCGAACGACCCGGTGGGCCTTGAGGATATCGATGGTGGAGGCGTTTTGCAGGGGGCGTCCGTAGAGGGTGATCTCTATCCCTTGCTGTCGGTAGAGGCGACCTATCAAGGGTTGCATGGCTTCGGCGAGCTCCTGGCTCTCCTGCCACGCCTGCAAGTAGTGCTCGTGGGTCATTAACCAGATCCTTTTATTTCACGTTGTTGAAGCAAGTTGCCTGGGCAAATTGAAATTCGTCGAAGGCAGATCAGTGTAGGGCTGATGGTTTCGTTATATTATTCTGCAATCGCGGCCTTATACGGCGCGCGCATTGTAATGGATATGTAGCCTGTTTGCTAGTTGGCGGTGGCCGGTGCGGGTTGCGATTGTTATCAACCAGATGTGAACCATGACCCTATTCTCACAGCGTCCGTTACTGCTTTCCCTCGCTTGTTGCCTGACGTTGACGGCCTGCGACGACGACAGGATCCACAACATCTGCTCCCAATATCCCGCCCTGTGCGCGGACCTGGTGGACGACGGCTGGTGTCGCTATGAGCGCAGCGACGTCATTCGCGGTCGTTACTATCTCCAGGAAGAGGGGACGGACAGGCGCAAGTACGATCTGATGCGCGGCCTGGAGCGTTATCTGCAATGCGCCGAGCACTCCACCAACATCGAGTACAAGCGGGCCAGGGAGCAGAAGAGCCCCAGAGTGGAAGGGATGCTGGCCGCCGGCCGTCAACTGGAGCAACTGGATGCACAGACCCGGGGCTCCCGGGATCCCTACCTGCTGCTCTGGCACTGGACCAACACCACCAGCCCCGAGGCCCGCGCCAGCTTCCTCGCGCAGGAGGGGACGCCGAGCCTCGAGGAGCCCGAGCTGCAACTGGCGCTCGGCGGCATTTATGCCAAGAGCGAGCCCGAGAAGGCCATCAGGCTGATGCACCATGCGCTCTCTCTCTATCGGGAGGGGGACAAGGTCAACAGCCGGATCCTCACCGCCCTCAGCACCCTCTACATGGGGCAGAAGCGATTTGATCAGGCCTATCTGTGGGGCAAGGTGAGCGAGTCATTCCAGGAGAGCCCCGAGGTCTCCGCCACCCGGCTCGGCATTTACCATGCCATCGGCAAGGAGGAGCAGGAGACGCTGGACGACCAGGCGGCCACCATCGTCGATGCACTCAGGCAGGGGAGCTACCGCACACCATGAATCCGACCCTGACAGAGGTCCGGGAGTGGGCCCATCCCTTCGATATCCGTCTCGTGCACGGCCAGATCCGCGGCGAGGACAGGGTGCTTGAACGGGCCACGGTGAGGGCCGTGGTGATGCGTGGTGATCGACTGCTGCTGGTGCACTCCAGCGTCAACGGGGATCTCATGTTCCCCGGTGGCGGCATCGAGCACGGGGAGGCGCACGATGCGGCCCTGGCCCGGGAGCTGCGGGAAGAGTGTGGCGCCGAGCTGGTGGCCGTGGGCCCCCTGCTGGGAGAGACCCGGGAGTATCGTGCCGCGCGCGAGCCGGATTACGATGCCTACTGCATCCGATCGTCCTATTACCTCTGCCGGGTCGGGGAGGACTGGAGTGCGCCGCGCCCCCAGCCCTACGAGATCCGCCTCGGCTTCACGCCGGGCTGGTTCCCCCTGGCCGAGGCCCTGCAGACCAACAAGACCCAGCTGGCGGGTCCCTGTCCCCAGTGGACGGCGCGAGAGACCCGGGTGCTGGCAGAGTTGCACCGCTGGCAAGCGTCCGGCTTGCTGACCTGACAAGGCCGCTTGCCCCATAAAAAAACCGCCTGTCGGCGGTTTTTTTATGGCTGTCCCCGGCGTCAGGTGAGACAGACCGGGCAGAAGGCGTAGGTGCCCTGGGGATCGTTGAAGCGGGTCAGCGGGTCCAGAGTGCGGTTCATCTCCAGCAGCGCCTTGCCAAGCCCGGCGGGCAGCCAGCTTTGCAGGTGCGGGGCCAGCGCCTGGGCGCTGCTGTCAAACAGCTCGCGCAGGAACTTGTCCCTGGCCGACTCTTCCGGTGCGATGGGGGTGACCTGCCAACTTTTGAGGTTGGCGAGATCGGCGGCCGCCTTGAGGGCGTCATCCAGATTGCCGAACTCGTCCACCAGCCCCAGTGCCTTGGCATCCTGCCCGGTCCAGACCCGGCCTTCGGCGGCTTTTTCCGCCTCTTCCGGGCTAAGGCCCCGGCCCTTGCCCACCAGGCCGACAAAGCGCTGATAGGTGTCTTCCACGCTCAGTTGAATGGCTTCACCCACGTGATCCGGCAGGGCACGGGTCAGCCCGACCCCCACGAAGTCGGTGGTGCCGACGCCGTCGGTGTGTACCCCGTACTGGGAGAGCGCCTTGTCGATGGTGGCGAACATGCCGAACACCCCGATGGAGCCGGTGAGGGTGGTGGGGGAGGCGAAGATCTTGTCCGCATCGGCGGAGATCCAGTAGCCACCGGAGGCGGCGTAGCTGCCCATGGAGATGACCACCGGCTTGCCCGCCTGTTTCAGGGCCAGCAATTCGGCGCGGATCTGCTCGGCGGCGAAGGCGCTGCCGCCGGGGCTGTCCACTCGCAGCACCACGGCTTTCACCTGATCGTCACGGCGGGCTTCGGCCAGCAGATCGGCAAGGCTGTCGCCACCGATGGTGCCGGCAGGCTGGACGCCATCCATGATGGCGCCGCTGGCGGTGATGAGGCCTACCTCATCCTTGCCGCTCTGGGGGTACTGCTCCGGGATGGCGGCCAGATACTCTTTCAGGCCCACGCCTTTCCAGCCATGATCATCGGCCTCGCCCACTTCCTTGATCACCGCCTGGGTCATTTCGTCGCGGGTGGCGAGCTGATCCACCAGACCGTTGTCGAGGGCGTAGCTGGCCGCATTGCCACCGGCCTTGCGCAGCAGATCGAGGAAGTGATCCTTGTTCGGTGCCACGGCATCCGGTTCGATCTCCCGCTGCTCCGCCACGTCGGCCACATAGGATTGCCATAGCTGATCCAGCCAGCGCTGGTTCGCCTCCTTGCTCTCGGGGGACATCTCGTCCCGGGTGTAGGGCTCGACGAAGGACTTGTAGGTGCCGACCTTGAAGACGTGCGGGGTGATATTGAGCTTCTCCAGTGCCGACTTGAAGTAGGTCTGGTAGACACCCAGCCCCTCGATCAGCACGGCACCACTCTGGTTGAGCAGCACGTGGTCGGCGTGGGCGGCGAGCAGATAGGCCCCCTGGCTGTAGTAGTCCGCCATGGCGATGACCGGCTTGCCGCTCTCCTTGAAGGCGTCGATGGCGGCCGTCACCTCCTGCAGTTTGGAGAGGCTGGCCCCTTGCAGACCCTGGGGTTTGATCACCAGCGCCTTGATGCGATCGTCATTCCCCGCGCTCTTGATGGCCCACAGCAGATCGGAGAGGACGATTTCGCTTGGCTGCTCGTCCCCCTTGTCCATTTGCCTGAGCAGTTGCACCGTGGGATCGGTCTGGGTGCGCTGTTCTACCAGCACACCGGAGAGATTGAGGGTGAGCGCCCCCTCGATGGGGGTGCTTGGGGTCTCGCTCTGGCTGACGCTGAAGACAATGACCAGCACGACGAGAAGAAACAGCAGGTTGACCAGCATCAAGCGGGTAAAGTTGAGCAGGCGCCAGAGGCTGCGAAAGAGCCATCCCAGACCTTTGAAAATAGACATAGCTGCGTTGTCGCCCTGTTAATGGGTTGAGAGCAGCCATTATTAACCAGTTGCGCAGCCAATTGCCATTTCCCCTTGAGTCGACTGCCTCCCCGCCACTTCGGAACACGGCTGTTCGCTGAAAAAATGTCCAAACATTTGTTTGAAAAAGAGTTTTCGATTCTTTACTCTAGCTCCAGTTTGATAACAAAAAATTAACTGAAAGGCCCGATGAGCCGGCCCCACCTCCACCCACCGCTTCTTTTTACTGCCCGTCACCCGAGGCAGCCAGGAAGGCTGGAGCATGACCCCGTGCACATCGACCTCGACAAGGAGTGCATCATGAGCCGTTATCCCACGCTGCTGACCCCCCTCGATCTGGGTTTTACCCAGTTGCGCAACCGCGTACTGATGGGGTCCATGCACACCGGCCTCGAGGAGGAGAAGGGGGGCTTTGACAAGCTGGCCGCCTTCTATGGTGAGCGGGCCCGTGGCGGGGTCGGTCTCATCGTGACCGGCGGTATCGCCCCCAATTTGCGGGGGCGGCTGGTGCCCCACGGCTCCCAGCTGAGCTTTCCCTGGCAGGTAGCCAAACACCGCAAGGTGACCGAGGCAGTGCACCAGGAAGGGGGCAAGATAGCGCTGCAGATCCTTCATGCGGGCCGCTACGCCTACCATCCGTTCAGCCTGGCGCCGAGCGCCCTCAAGGCTCCCATCTCCCCGTTCAAGCCGCGGGCCATGAGCGAGCGGCAGATCCGCGGCACCATTCGCGACTTCGCCGCCACTGCGGCGCTGGCCAAGGCGGCCGGTTATGACGGGGTCGAGGTGATGGGGTCGGAAGGCTATCTCATCAACCAGTTCATCTGCGAACGCACCAACAAGCGCACCGATGGCTGGGGCGGCAGCAGCGAAAACCGCATGCGCTTCCCGGTGGAGATTGTCCGCGCCATCCGTGAGCGGGTGGGCACGGATTTCATCATCATCTTCCGCCTCTCCATGCTGGATCTGGTGGAGCAGGGCTCCTCCCTTGAGGAAGTGATCGCACTTGGTCGGGCACTGGAGCAGGTGGGGGTGACCCTCATCAACACCGGTATCGGCTGGCACGAGGCGCGCATTCCCACCATCGCCACCAGCGTGCCGCGCGGTGCCTTCAGCTGGGTGACCGCCGAGCTGAAAAAGCACCTCAAGGTGCCCCTCATCACCACCAACCGCATCAACACCCCCGAGGTGGCGGAGCGCATCCTGGCAGGCGGCGAGGCGGACATGGTCTCCATGGCGCGCCCCTTCCTGGCGGACCCCGAATTCGTCATCAAGGCGGCTGAAGACAGGGCGGACGAGATCAACACCTGCATCGCCTGCAACCAGGCCTGCCTCGACCACGTGTTCAAGCAAAAGCGTGCCTCCTGCCTGGTCAATCCCCGCGCCTGCTTTGAGACCGAGTTGACGTTTGGCCGGGTGCCCCAGCCCAAGAAGCTGGCGGTGGTGGGGGCGGGTCCTGCGGGGCTGGCGTTTGCCTGCTACGCCGCCGAGCGGGGCCATCAGGTAAGCCTGTTCGATCAGGCGAGCGAAATCGGCGGCCAGTTCAACTTTGCCAAGCAGATCCCGGGCAAGGAGGAGTTCCACGAGACCCTGCGCTACTTCGCCAAACGGCTTGAGAAGTGCGGCGTCGAGCTCTATCTGGGCCAGCGCCAGAGTGCCGAGAGCCTGCTGGGCGGCGGTTTTGACGAGGTGATCCTCGCCACCGGCATCCGCCCGCGCACTCCCAACATTCCGGGTATCGAGCACCCCAAGGTGTTGAGCTACCTCGATGTATTGCGTGATCACAAGCCGGTGGGCGAGAAGGTGGCGGTCATCGGCGCCGGCGGTATCGGCTTCGATGTGGCCGAATACCTGGTGGAGAAGAGAGGATCGCCGGATGCTGCAAGCCATCGCGATCACTGGCTCAAGGAGTGGGGCATCGACAAGCAACTGGGTGAGCGCGGCGGCCTGACTACCCCCGAAATCGATGCCCCCGAGCGCCAGATCTGGTTGCTCCAGCGCAAGGAGAGCAAGGTGGGCGACGGCCTTGGCAAGACCACCGGCTGGATCCATCGCACCGTGCTCAAGAATCGCAAGGTGCAGATGCTCTCCGGCGTCCAGTACCTGCGTATCGACGATGCCGGGCTTCACATCCAGGTGGGCGACCAGCAGCAGTGCCTGCCGGTGGATCAGGTGATCATCTGTGCCGGACAGGAACCCCTCAAGGAGTTGCAGGCTGGTCTGCAGGCTGCTGGCAAGCCGGTGCACATCATCGGCGGTGCCGACGTGGCCGCCGAGCTGGATGCCAAACGCGCCATCCGGCAAGGGGCGGAGCTGGCTGCCGTCATCTAGCCTCCCGACCCTTTCGTATCCTGACAAACCCCTGAACCCCAGGGGTTTTCTTCATCCAGTGCTGTGCTAAGGTAGCGCCATCATCGCCTTTGACAAGGAACTGCCCCATGGATGCCCTCCATCTGTTACTCAATCGCCACTCCTGTGGTCGTCTGGCCGAGCCTGCCCCGAGTGGCGAAGTGCTCGACAATATCCTCAAGGCCGGGCTGCGGGCGCCGGATCACGGCACTCTGACCCCCTGGCAGTTCATCCTGTTTGAAGGGGAGGGGCGTGAGCGCCTGGGGACATTGCTGGCCGATGCCGCCCATGCCCGTGGCGAGGATGCGGACAGTGTCGAGAAGTGCCGCGCCGCGCCACTGCGTGCTCCCCTGGTGATCGCGGTGGCGACCCGTTATCAGGCGCACCCCAAGGTACCGAAACTGGAGCAGGAGCTCTCTGCCGGTTGCGCCCTGATGGCGATGCAGATGGCGGCCCAGGCCCAGGGCTTCAACGGCATCTGGCGCTCCGGCTGGTTCATCTTCGACGAGCAGATCCATGGTGCACTGGAGCTGGCACCGGAGGATCAACTGGTGGGCTTCCTCTACCTTGGCACCCCCATGCTGGAGGCCCGCAAGCTGCGCGAGTTGCCCATCCAGGACTTCGTGCGCAGCTTCTGAAGCGCAGAACGCCAAAAGCCCTGATTATTCAGGGCTTTTTTGTTTTCTGACAAAGCCGTCAGGCTGTACTGATAAATGCGCACTTGCCAAGAGGGGAGAAGGGGGTTGGCCGGACATTTTTTGAATTGTGAGAGATTCTTCTCACTCCTGGTTTATTACGCTATGTAAAACGTTTGCGCCGCGTTATTATCCCACTGCCAGTTTAGAAGGTGACCCCTTCTAATTTTCTGCGATGAGAGTCGCAATTCCGTAGCACCTTTTTAGAGCCCAACGTCTTGATGACATTGGGCTTCATTTTTTGCGGGATCGGCACGTCAGCGTTCTTTCTCCTCTGCCTCTTCTCTACCTCACCCGGCCTCTTTCCGGCGATCTTTTGCACAGTCATTGATGTGGCCTCGATTGGAATTAGGACCAGGGTCAAATATCCTGCATTTGCAGGTGAAATCCGGCCCGGGATCCGCCAGCATCGGCAGAGACAAGAGAGCCAGAGGCTTCCCTTCGACGTCGACTGTCCGCACCTTTGCCATCCGGAGGCCATATGTGGTTCAACCGCAAGCTTGAAAAAGAGAATCAACAGCTCAGGGAGGCGATGCTTCTCAAAGAGCAGCAGCACCAGAGCGAGCTGGCCGAATTGCGTGCCACCATCGGTGAATACGAGCACATGCAGCGCACCAGCCGGGAACGTGGCGATCTCTTCAATCAGGTGATCTCCTGCCAGAACCAGGGAGGTGAGATGCTGCAGAGCGTGCGGGAAGCGCTGGCTGGCAGTGCCGAGCACCTGATGGCGGAAAAGGGAGCGCTCTGCGAGCTGGATCAGCTCTTTGCCCAGACCCGGGGCGCCATCACCCGTCTCTCCAATCGCGCCCATGCCATCACGGATGAGGCGGCTCGCAGCCTCGTAGCCGTCCATCAGCTCGATGCCAGCACATCCGCCATCAACCAGTTCGTGACCGCCATCCAGGGGATTTCGGAGCAGACCAACTTGCTGGCACTCAATGCGGCCATCGAGGCGGCCAGGGCCGGTGAAGCTGGTCGAGGATTCGCCGTGGTCGCCGATGAGGTGCGTCAGTTGGCGAGCAAGGCCCATGAGGCCAGCAGCCAGATCGAGGTGCTGGTCAGGCAGATAGTGGCCCAGGCACAGGAGATCAAGTCCATCATCGATGACAACCAGGCCAGTGCCGCCGAGGTGGCGACCTCCTCCTCCCAGATCGATGTGGTGGTGACCCAGGTGTTGGCACAATCTGGCCGGATGCAGCAGGTGATCCACAGCGCGGCCACCACCTCCTTCCTCAATACCACCAAGCTGGATCACGCCGTCTGGAAAAACACCATCTATCGGCTCATCGATCAGCAGCATTTTCACGAGCCGGTGAGCGACCACGCTCAGTGCAGGTTGGGTAAATGGTATTTAGAGGGGCAGGGTGCCGAGCTCTTTGCCCACAAGCCGGGCTTTCGTGAACTGGACGGGCCGCACAAGCGGGTCCACGAGAGCGGCAAGGCTGCCCTGCACGCGCGCGAGCAGGGGGATATCAAAGGGATGGTCGAGCAGCTCAAGACCATGGAAAACGCCAGCATGCAGGTGGTGTACTGCATCGACCGCTTGCTGGAGAGCGCCTGAGCGAGCCTCGGGCCCTCTGCCTAGTCTTTGACTAGTAAAAGCCGGGCCGGGTTGCCCACTACCATGGCGCCGGCCGGCACGTCTTTGGTGACCACGGCTCCAGCGCCCACAACAGCTTCCCGCCCTATGGTGATACCGGGCAGCAGGATGGCACCTCCGCCAATCCAGACCCTGTCTTCAATGGTGACCGGCAGCGCCGTCTCAACCCCCTGAATGCGCTCATCGGCATCCAGCGCATGGGCGGCGGTGTAGATCTGCACGTTCGGCCCAATCATCACCTCGGCGCCGATGCGAATGGGGGCGTTGTCCAGCAGGGTGGCCCCCATGTTGATGTAGCTGCCCTTGCCAAGGTGGATGTGGCGGCCATAGGTGCAGTAGAGGGGCGGGCAGATGAAGGCACCCTGTGCCAGCTCGCCGACGATCTGCAGCAGCAGCGCCAGCTGTTCATCCTCCTCGTCGCTGTGATTGAAGCGGCGGTACAGGCGGGCCGTCTCCCGGCGCAACAGATCCAGCTCTGGCGCCATGCAGTTGTAAGGCTGGCTGGCGATCATCTTCTCGTATTCGGTCATGACTGGGCCTCGATGGGGTGGAGGAAGAGAGGATAAGCCATCGGAGAGCGGAGAAGCGTGAGGCTCTCCCCAGAGTGGGCAGAAGGAGAACGGCGTCCGGAAACGACAAGGGCACCCTGGGGTGCCCTTGTCGTTCAGCGACCTAAGTGTTGCCGCCGTGGCTTGTTGTTTATCAGCCGAGTTTGCGGCCGATGGGTTGGTTGCCACAGTAGCTTGTTGCTTATCAGCCGAGTTTGCGGCCGATGGGTTGGCAACTGCCGTGGCTTGTTGCTTATCAGCCGAGTTTACGGCCGATGGGTTGGCAGCCACCGTGGCTTGTTGTTTATCAGCCGAGTGTGCGGCCGATGGGTTGGCAGCCACCGTGGCTTGTTGCTTATCAGCCGAGTTTGCGGCCGATGGGTTGGCAACTGCCGTGGCTTGTTGCTTATCAGCCGAGTTTGCGGCCGGAGAGGCGGCACCACTCCTCTTTCACGGCGGTCGGGTCCATCTCGAACCACTGGCCATAGATGGTCTCCAGCTCCGGCGCCTGGCTTTCCAGCACGCCGGAGAGGGCCATCAGGCTGCCCGCTTTGCCGTGACCGGCGATCAGCGGCGCCAGCTCCCGCAGCGGGCCGGCCAGGATGTTGGCGACCACCACGTCCGCTTCGACGTCTTGCGGCTGATCCGCCGGCAGGTAGAGTTCGATCTGGTCGGCAACGCCATTTCGCTCGGCGTTGTCACGGCTGGCCTGGATGGCCTGAGGATCGATGTCGATGCCGATGACCCGGGCGGCCCCCAGTTTCAGGGCGGCGATGCCGAGGATGCCTGAGCCGCAACCAAAGTCGACCACGGTTTTGCCGGCCAGATCCAGCCCGTCCAGCCACTGCAGGCAGAGAGCCGTGGTGGGGTGGGTACCGGTGCCGAAGGCCAGGCCCGGGTCCAGCATGACGTTGACCGCATCGGGGTTCGGCACGTCGCGCCAGCTCGGGCAGATCCAGAGCCGCTCGCCGAACTGCATGGGGTGGAAGTGATCCATCCATTCGCGCACCCAGTCCTTGTCTTCCAGTTGCTCGACCTTGTAGCCCACGTCTTCACCGAAGATCTGCTGGAAGAAGGCGATGGTGGGAGCCGGATCGGTTTCGGCGTCGAACAGCCCCATCACTTCGGTCTCGCCCCAGAGCGGGGTTTCACCGGGCATGGGCTCATAGACGGGCACATCCTTGGCATCCATAAAGGTCACCGCCTGGGCCCCACGCCCCAGCAGCATGTTGCTCACCTTGTCTGCGGTCTTGGCAGTGGCGTTGATTCGAATTTGTATCCAGGGCATGGCGTCGGCTCTTCATAAATGTGAAACCGCGGGATTCTATCATCATGGGCCCGTGCTGTCGTGGTTTGACCATGGCCTCATGGGGAAGGGAGGTAACTCTGCCAAGTTGGCACGGTTAATGTATTCCTTCATGGGTGACGGGAAGCAACTTGTTCCCGCTGAATGCTTTGCTCTATGAAGTTCCGTCATCTTTTTTCAGCCACCTTCGGGTGGCTTTTTTTATGCCGGTGCGCTGAAAAGCGGTTAATTGGGAGGGAAAAGCAGAGATTGGCACGCTATCTGCAAAGTTACAGATGTCCTGCATAAGGATATGTGTGTGATTGTTACCCCAACGTTCAGGTTTTTAGGGCCATCCCGACGGGATGGCCTCTTTTTTATGGTTTTTTCGGGGGAGATGCCCCGTCAGGGACAAAGGTCACCTGCGGGGCTGTGCACTCTTGGGGCTTGTCACTGGTGATTTCACCCCATGATGGTGCATTTATTTACCTACAAGGGAATAGGCTGGACGGTAAGGCCCGCTTGGGCTGTGCCTCAGCGATGGAAGCCGCTCATGTCGATCACCAGCTTGCCCACCATGCGACCCGCTTCCAGCTCGGCATGAGCCCGGGCCAGGGTGAGGGGGGTCAGTTCGGGCACCACCTTGCTGAGGGTGGTCTTGAGCACCCCTTCATCGATCAGGGCCGCGACCCGGCCGAGCAGGTTGTGCTGCTCTATCATGTCCGGGGTCTGGAACAGGGAGCGGGTAAACATGAACTCCTGGCTGAAGGTGACGCTCTTGGGCTTGAGCAGACCCAGATCCCAGGGTTCACTGGACTCGGCGATGGTGCAGATATGACCAAACGGACGGATGAGGCTGGCCATGGTGTTCCAGTGCTGCTCGGTGGCGTTGGTGCAGAAGATGGCATCCACCTCGCTGATGCCGAGCGCCTTGAGCTCCGCCTGCAGATGGTGATGGCTCACCACCTGGTGGGCCCCCATGTCCAGGCACCACTCCCGTGTTTCGGGGCGCGATGCGGTGGCGATCACCTCCATGCCGGTAAGCTGGCGGGCGAGCTGGATGGCGATGGAACCGACCCCGCCGGCGCCCCCGATGATCAGCAGTCGCCCGGTGCTTTCGCGGGTAAGGCTCATGCGCTCGAACAGGGTTTCCCAGGCGGTGATGGCGGTGAGCGGCAGGGCGGCGGCTTCCAGATCGGTCAGGGTGACTGGGGCGATGGCGGCAATGCGCTCGTCCACCAGTTGCAGGGCGCTGTTGCTGCCCGGGCGGCTGATGTCGCCGGCATACCAGACCCTGTCACCGGCCTTGAACAGGGTGACGTCGCTACCGACGGCGATCACTTCGCCCACGGCGTCCCAGCCCAGCACGCGGGGGCTGCTTTCGACCTTGTCCTTGGGGGCGCGTACCTTGGTGTCGACCGGATTGATGGAGGTGGCGTTGACCCGTACCAGCAGATCCCGCGGGCCCGGTGTCGGATCGGGCAGATCGCTCTCGATGAAGCAGTGGGGGTGGTTGCTTGGCAGATAGTGAGTCAGGGCGATGGCTTTCATGGCTTTTCCTTTCAAATAGCAGTGTTCGGGATTGCCACTCACTCTAGTCTGGATGATTATCAAGATTAAGATGGGTAATTGGTAAAGACTGTTTGAATATATGAACAATGTCGAACTGGAGTTGATGGGGCTGTTCGCCACCGTGGTGGAGCAGGGGAGCTTCACCGGGGCGGCCGAGGTGCTCGGCATGCCCAAGTCCTCGGTGAGCCAGAAGATCTCGCGCCTTGAATCCCGGCTCGGGGTGAGGTTGCTGCAACGCACCACCCGCAGGCTCAGCCTGACACCCCAGGGGGAGGTCTATGTGGCCCATTGTCAGGAGCTGCTGGCACTGGCGCGCAGCGCCAATCTGGCGATGGCGCGGTTGCGCGCGGCTCCTGGAGGGCGGGTGCGGATCACTGCTCCCGAAGCCACGGGAACCTTGCTGCTTGGTCGGATACTGGCCGAATTTCGCGCCCTCTACCCCGAGGTGGTGCTGGAGCTGACCCTTTGCGATGAACAGCTGGATCTGGTGGGGGAAGGTTACGATCTGGCGCTGCGGGCAGCGCCGCTGAAAGATTCCAGCCTCATCTGCCGGCGCATCGGCCAGGTGGCGCGCCATCTGGTGGCATCTCCCGGTTACCTAGCTGCCAACGGGACGCCGCTCCAGCTCTCGGAGCTGGCCGGACACGCCTGCCTGGTACATGGCTCCTTGCCGGTGTGGCCATTGCAGGAAGGGGGCTGGCGCCCTCGCGGGGCCTGCCAGAGCAACAGCCTGCTGGCGCTGCGGGAGCTGGCACTCCATGACGGGGGGATTGCCCTGCTGCCGGCCCATGTCTGCGGCGACGATCTGGCGGCGGGGCGACTGCTCAAGGTGCTGCCGGATCTCCTGGTTCCGGTGAACCCCTTCTATCTCATCTACCCGAGCCGGGAACACCTGGCCCCCGCCCTTCGCAGCCTGATGGACTTCGTGGCCGAACGTCTTCCCTTCGCCTGATCACTGGTGCTGGCCAAGGGGAGCCTGAGCCGGTTCGAGACCGAGCGGGACCGACTGGCGTTCCGCCAGCATGCGGATCTGCCCTTCGATGAGGCCGGCATGGGGGCCGAGCACCAGCACCAGCTGATGTTCGTTGAGCACGATCCAGGAGAGGCAACCCAGTCTGGCCAGGCAGGATTGATCCACCAGGGCCATGTCGCGAACTCGCAGGCTGAGGCGGGTCAGGCAGACGCTCATGGCCTGCAGGTTGTCCATGCCCCCCAGCATCTTGAGGTACTGGATAGCCAGCATCTGGGGATCGGTGGGGGCCACGGTCGCGAGCCGGGAGAGATCCTCGGCGATGGGCTTGCCCGGCAGACTGAGGGGAGCGTGTTCCAGCAGCCGGGAGAAGAGCAGGGCATAGACGACGAAGAAGAGGATGCCCAGGGGGATGAGCCAGAAGCTGTGCAGACCGGCGTGGTAGCTCAGCACCAGATCCAGCAATCCGGCAGAAAAGTAGCTGCCCACCTGGATGTCGAGCCCGCTGCAGATGGCCAGCGACAGCCCGGTCAGCAGGGCATGGGCCAGAAACAGCCAGGGAGCGGTGAAGGCAAACAGGAACTCGATGGGCTCCGTGATGCCCACCAGTGCCGAGGTGAGCGCCAGGGTGAGCAGCAGCCCTCCCTGGGGCAGTTGCTGCATCCGCTGGCGATGGATCCAGATGGCAAAACAGGCACCGGGCAGGCCGAACATGATGACCGGATAGAGCCCGGCCACATAGCCTTCATGCAGCGGCTGGGCGGTCGAGAGGGCTTGCAGGTTGCTCTCCCCGAGCCCCATGAGGCTGCCCAGCACCTGGTGCAGGCCGAGGGGGATCAGCAGCCGGTTCAGTACACCGTAGCAGAAGGCGCCAAATGGCGTGGTGAGCAGATCGGAGGCGAGCAGGGTGAGCCCCTGTTCCAGCAGCGGCCAGAGGATGGAGAGGGGAAGCACCAGCAGCAGGCAGGCCAGCGCCGAGAGCAACATGCCCGGCAGATCTTCCTGCAGCGGGCGCAACCAGCCCGGCAGCCGCAGAGCGCGGGCCCGGGAGCAGACGATGGCGGTGACGAGCCCGGCCAGCAGGCCGCAGATCATGTCCGCATGCAGCCCGGGCACCAGGGTGCCCAGCGCCGAGCTCAGCAGCAGAAAGTTGACCGCTCCGGCGAGCGCCTGGGCTCCTTGCCCCTGGCGACTCAACCCGAAGGCAATGGCCACCGCATAGATGAGCGGCATCTGGCTGAAGAGGGCGCGACCGGCGAGGGAGAGCACGGCGAGATCCAGCACGTCCGGTTGGCCGAGCCGGTGGAGCAGGGCGGCCAGGGGCAGGATGGAGACGGGCAGCAACAGGGCATAGCCGAGGCGCTGCAGGGACTGGGTCAGGATCTTTCTGGCGTTCTGGACTGGCATGGGGGCACGGTATTTGTGACGTGACGCACATTTTACCCGTGAGCCCCCATTTGGGAATAGGCGAGCCTTCCTTTATTGATCCTTTTCTTAATTTTGATCAAACAATCGACGGACACGCTGATCCGGGGCAGGAGTGAGCAGGCTGACCAGGACAAAGGCCGCCAGGCCAAGGGCCAGGCTCGGGACGATGGCGTGCAGGCCGGCCAGCTTGATCCCCCACTGGCTCAAGGTGCCGTAACAGAGGATGCCGCAGACCATGCTGGCCAGGGCTCCCGGGCCGTTGGCCCTGGACCAGTAGAGACCGAGCACCAGGGGCCAGAGGAAGACCGCCTGCAGGCCGCCGAAGGCGAGCAGGTTGAGCCAGATGATCATCTCGGGGGGCTGGAGCGCCGCCAGCAGCACCAGGGTACCCAGGATCAGGGTGCAGAGCAGGGAGAGGCGCGGCACCCGGACCTCCAGCTTCTCCTGCCTGGGGTTGAGGTAATTGAGGTAGAGATCTTTCACCAGGGTGGCGGAGGCCTGGATCAGCTGGGAGTCGATGGTGGACATGATGGCCGCCATGGGGGCGGCCAGGAAGACCCCGGCCAGCCAGGGGGGGAGCACCTCCATCATCAGGGAGGGCATGATCTTGTCCGGGCTGTCCATGCCGGGCAGGATGGCGCGGCCCAGTGCCCCGGCCAGGTGCATGCCGAACATCAGCAGGGCGCAGACGATGGTGCCGATGAGGATGCCCCGGTGCAGCGCCTTGCTGTCCCGGTAGCCAAAGCAGCGCAGCGCCGAGTGGGGCAAGCCCACCACCCCGATGCAGACCAGCACCCAGAAGCTCAGCATGAAGGGCTGGGTCAGCATGTCGCCGGCCCCCTGGGGGCTCACCAGCTTGGGATCTATCTCCTTGAGCTGGTGGACAAGATTCGGCAGCCCGTCACCGGCGATGAGGATGCCCGCCAGCAGGGCGCCAGTGCCGATGAGCATGACGATGCCCTGCAGGGCATCCGTCATCACCACGGCGCGAAAGCCGCCGATCACCGTGTAGAGCAGCACGCAACTGGCAAACAGGAAGAGTCCCTGCTGATAGCTGAGGCCAGTCGCCGTTTCCAGCAGGCGGGCGCCGCCGATGAACTGCACCACCATGGTGGCGATGAAGGCGAGGATGATGGTGACCGAGCCCAGCACGACCACTGCCCTGCTCTGGTAGCGGGCCCACAGCATGTCGTTGATGGTCACCGCGTTGACCCGGCGGGCGATGATGGCGAACTTCTTGCCAAGCACCCCCAGGGTGAGCCAGACGGTGGGCAGCTGGATCATCGCCAGCAACACCCAGCCGAGGCCGACCTTGTAGGCGGCACCCGGCCCGCCGATGAAGGACGATGCAGAGGTATAAGTGGCCACCAGGGTCATGGCGAGCACCAGCCCCCCCATGCTGCGGTTGCCGATGAAGTACTCCTGCATGAAGTTGCCGCCGGTCCGGTGGCGACTGGCCCAGAAACCGACCCCCAGTACCAGCACCAGATAGATGCAGAGCGGCAGCATCAGCTCAAGATTCATGGGGTGGTACCTCGCTATCCAGGGGAATATCGACGAACAGGCGATCCACCATGAGGGCGCAGAGGCCGATGAACAGCAGGGGCATCAGGATGCAACTGAGCAGGAACCAGAGGGGCAGGTCCCACAGCTCGAGATCCTCGGGGATGAAATAAGCCGAGCCATACCAGGCGACAAAGTAGAGCAGGGTCAGCAGCAGGCAGAAGGCTGCTTCCCGACGGGCGAGTGCGAAACGGTTCACTGTGGCCTCCGACGAGTGAGCGGGGCGCAAGAATAACAAAAAAGGGCCATGTCGCCATGGCCCTTTTTTACGTTGGTGATCCGGGTGGATCGCGCAATATCCCGATGAAAGGGGTCTTTGCAGACCCGACTTCTTGTGCAGGTAGTGGCTGTTCTGTGTTGCCACCGTGCTCAATGGGCCGGGCCTCAAGCCATTACAGACCCAACTTCTTGTGCTGGGAGTGGCTGTTCTGTGCTGCCACCGTGCTCAATGGGTCGGGCCTCAAGCCATTACAGACCCAACTTCTTGTGCAGGTAGTGGATGTTGGTGCCACCGTGCTGGAAGTTTTCGTCCTTCATGATCTCTTTTTGCAGGGCGATGTTGGTCTTGATCCCTTCCACCACCAGCTCGTCGAGGGAGTGACGCATGCGGGCGATGGCCACGTCGCGGTTCTCCCCGTAGCAGATCAGCTTGCCGATCATGGAGTCGTAGTAGGGGGGGACCTTGTAACCCGCATAGATGTGGGATTCCCAGCGCACGCCCAGGCCGCCCGGCGCGTGGAAGCGCTGGATGAGACCGGGAGAGGGCAGGAAGGTGGCCGGATCTTCGGCATTGATCCGGCACTCGATGGCGTGGCCACGGATGCGGATGTCCTGCTGGGTGATCGACAGGGGCTGACCGGCGGCAATGCGCAGCTGCTCCTTGATGAGGTCGACGCCGGTGACCATCTCGGTGACCGGATGCTCCACCTGGATACGGGTGTTCATCTCGATGAAATAGAACTCGCCGTTCTCGTACAGGAACTCGAAGGTACCCGCACCGCGGTAGCCGATCTCGAGACAGGCGCGCACGCAGCGCTCACCGATGAACTTGCGCATCTCGTCGGTGATGCCGGGGGCCGGCGCCTCTTCCACGACCTTCTGGTGACGGCGCTGCATGGAGCAGTCCCGCTCACCCAGATAGAGGGCGGTACCCTGACCGTCAGCCAGCACCTGGATCTCGATGTGGCGCGGATTCTCCAGGTACTTCTCCATGTAGACCATGTCGTTCTTGAAGAACTGGCCCGCTTCGGATTTGGTCAGCGCGATGGCGGAGGCCAGTTCGGCCTCGTTGCGCACCACGCGCATGCCGCGACCACCACCGCCACCGGCGGCCTTGATGATCACCGGATACCCGATCCGCTTGGCGATGGCGGCGTTGCGCTTGGCATCGTTGTCCACCGGGCCGTCGGAACCGGGTACGCAGGGCACGCCCGCCTTCTTCATCGCCTCGATGGCGGAGACCTTGTCACCCATCAGGCGAATGGTCTCGGCGCGCGGACCGATGAAGATGAAGCCGGATTTCTCGACCACTTCGGCGAAGTCGGCATTCTCGGAAAGGAAGCCGTAGCCCGGGTGGATGGCGACGGCACCGGTCACCTCGGCGGCGGCGATGATGGCCGGCACATTGAGGTAGGACTCACCGCTGGCAGGTTTGCCGATGCAGATGGTTTCGTCCGCCAGGAGCACATGCTTGAGCTCCCGATCGGCAGTGGAGTGAACGGCCACTGTCTTGATCCCGAGCTCTTTGCAGGCGCGCAGGATCCGCAGGGCAATTTCACCGCGGTTGGCGATGACTACTTTGTCCAACATGGGTGGCATTTTCCCTTATTCGATGATGAACAGCGGCTCGTCAAACTCGACGGCCTGACCATTTTCAACCAGGATCGCTTTGATCACGCCGGCCTTGTCAGACTCGATTTGGTTCATCATTTTCATGGCTTCGACGATGCACAGGGTGTCGCCGACATTGACGTGCTGACCGACTTCCACGAACGGCTTGGCTTCCGGGCTGGAGGAGCGGTAGAAGGAGCCCACCATGGGGGAGCGCATCAGATGACCGCTCGGGGCGGCATCGGCAGCAGGCGCAGCGGCTGCAGCCGGAGCAGCGGCAACCGATGCGGCAACCTGAGCTGCGGCCTGGGGCATGATCATCTGCGGGGCAACGCTAACCTGGCCGGAGAAATTACGGCTGATGCGAACGGACTCTTCCCCTTCGGAGATTTCCAGCTCGGCGATGCCGGACTCTTCAACCAGTTCAATCAGCTTCTTGATTTTGCGGATATCCATTAGCATTCTCTTTCTTCTTTATCTGATCAGTGATTATCAAGCCGCGCGCAACTGATGCACGGCCGCGGTTAAAGCGAATTGGTAACCATCGGCACCCAACCCGCAGATCACCCCCTTGGCGACATCAGACAGATAGGAGTGATGACGGAAGGGCTCCCTGGCATGAACGTTTGACAGGTGAACCTCGATAAAGGGGATGGCCACACCCAGCAGGGCATCGCGCAGGGCAACGCTGGTATGGGTGAAGGCGGCGGGATTGATGATGATGAAATCCACCTGGCCCATGGCCTGATGGATGCGGCCGATCAGCTCGTGCTCGGCATTGGATTGCAGATGTTCCAGGGTGACACCGAGTTCGCTGGCGCTGCGCGTCAGATCGGCGACGATCTCATCGAGCGTCTTGCTGCCGTAGATTCCCGGTTCCCGCTTGCCCAGCAGATTCAGATTGGGGCCGTTAAGCAGGAGGATTCGGTGATGTTGCGACATATTGAGTACATCCTCGATGATTATGCTGCTATCTATCAGCTATCTTTGGACTACCAAAAATCTAGCCAATTTTTGCACAAATCGGTGTGCCCTGACACACAGATTTCGCAATTATATTGATTTCGTGAAAATTAGCAGCATTTTACTGGTCTAATCTCTACATCTGGCTATTTATCGGCCTGGTTTGCCCGCAAGCCCTGCCTGCCACCGAACTCTGCCCTGTCCGGATCCCGAAGACAACAAAGCCGGCACGTGGCCGGCTCTGTTGACGTGGGGAAGAGACTCACGCCGCTTCCGACTTCTCGCGGATCAGCTTGTCCACGACCCCCGGATCCGCCAGGGTGGAGATATCCCCCAGGCTGTCGGTTTCGCCGGTGGCGATCTTGCGCAAGATACGCCGCATGATCTTGCCGGATCGGGTCTTGGGCAGCCCTTCGGCCCAGTGGATCACGTCCGGGGTCGCGATGGCGCCAATCTCCTTGCGCACCCACTCCTTCACTTCCTTGTGCAGCTCGCGGCTCGGCTCTTCCCCGGCGATCAGGGTGACATAGGCGTAGATGCCCTGTCCCTTGATCTCGTGGGGAACACCCACCACCGCCGCTTCGGCGATCTTGGGATGGGAAACCAGAGCGGACTCGATTTCGGCGGTGCCCATGCGGTGGCCGGAGACGTTGAGTACATCATCCACCCGGCCGGTGATCCAGTAGTAGCCGTCCTCGTCGCGACGGGCACCGTCGCCGGTGAAGTAGCGACCCGGGAAGGTGGAGAAGTAGGTCTGCTCGAAGCGCTCGTGATCGCCGAACACGGTACGCATCTGGCCGGGCCAGGAGTCGGTGATCACCAGGTTGCCCTCGGTGGCGCCCTCCAGCGGCTCACCCAGGTTGTCCACCAGAGCAGGCTGTACTCCGAAGAAGGGACGGGTGGCCGAGCCGGGCTTGAGCGCGGTGACGCCGGGCAGCGGAGTGATGAGGATGCCGCCGGTCTCGGTCTGCCACCAGGTGTCGACGATGGGGCAGCGCTCGTCGCCGATGGTGCGGTAGTACCACTCCCAGGCTTCCGGGTTGATGGGTTCACCCACCGACCCCATGATGCGCAGGCTGGTGCGGGAAGTGCCTTCGACAGCCTCCTTGCCCTTGGCCATCAGTGCGCGAATGGCGGTGGGGGCGGTATAGAGGATGGTGACCTGGTGTTTGTCCACCACCTGACTCATGCGGTTGGTGGCCGGGTAGTTGGGCACCCCTTCGAACATGACGGTGGTGGCGCCGTTGGCCAGTGGCCCGTAGACCAGATAGGAGTGACCGGTGACCCAGCCCACGTCGGCGGTACACCAGTAGATGTCCTCTTCGTGGTAATCGAACACGTATTTGAAGGTGAGGGCGGCATAGACCAGATAGCCGCCCGTGGTGTGCAGCACACCCTTGGGTTTGCCGGTGGAGCCGGAGGTGTAGAGCACGAACAGGGGATCTTCGGCGCCCATGGCTTCGGGCGGACAATCCGGGCTGGCGGCGTTGACCGCATCATGCCACCAGATGTCTCTGTGCTCGTGCCAGGCCACGTTGCCACCGGTGCGCTTGAGGACGATCACCTTGCTGACCTTGGTATCCGGGTGGGTAAGGGCCTCATCCACGTTCTTCTTGAGGGGGATGGGGCGACCGCCTCGCAACCCCTCATCGGCGGTGATGACGACGGAGGCGCCGGAGTCGATGATGCGGCCCGAGAGCGCCTCCGGCGAGAAGCCGCCGAAGACGATGCTGTGCACGGCCCCGATGCGGGTACAGGCCAGCATGGCGATGGCCGCCTCCGGCACCATGGGCATATAAAGGCAGACCATGTGGCCACGCTTGACCCCCTGGGCTTTGAGCACGTTGGCAAACTTGCACACTTCGGCGTGCAGTTCGCGATAGGTGATCTTGCGATCTTCAGCCGGGTTGTCCCCTTCCCAGATGATGGCGACCTTGTCGCCGCGCTCGCTCAGATGGCGATCCAGGCAGTTGGCCGAGACGTTGAGCAGACCATCCTCATACCACTTGATGGAGACGTGGCCCGGATCGTAGGAGGTGTTCTTGACGCGGGTGTAGGGGGTCATCCAGTCGAGGATCTTGCCCTGCTCCCCCCAGAAGGCGTCCGGATCCTGCACCGACGCCTGATACATGGCTTCATAACCTTCCTTGTCCAGCAGGGCGCCGTTGCCGATGTGGGCCTTGACCGGGTAGACCTTGCTCTCGCTCATCTCTCACTCCTGTGAATACATTTTCTTAATGATTGAGTAACAACTTATACCTTTGGTTCCCGAGGGCAATTAGACTTTTGGATAGCGACGAAGATAGCAGGTGAGAGGACACGTTGAGGGCAAAGAAGGGAGCCATGGGCTCCCTTCTTTGCTTTCGTGGTGGCGCGGCCAAGGCTCAATGGCGGAAGGGGAGCAGGGAAGGCAGGTGGGGTTCTGGCAGGGGATGGCTGAACAGGTAGCCCTGTCCCTCCTCGCAACGCAGGGATTGCAGGAACTGGCGCTGGGGCTGGGTTTCTATCCCTTCCGCCGTGACGGCCATGCCGCGGGAGCTGGCCAGCTGGACTATGGTACGGCACAGCTCGCGGCTGTGCTTGTCGTCGGGCAACGCCTGGACGAAGGCCCTGTCTATCTTGATGCGATCGATGGGCAGGCTCCTGAGCAGGCTCAGGGAGGAGAAACCGGTGCCGAAGTCGTCGATGGCGATCTGTACCCCCAGCGCCTTGAGACGGGTGAAGAGCCGCAGACTGTGATCCACGCTCTGGATGATGCTCTCGGTCACCTCGATCTCCAGCCGCTCGGCAGGAAAACCGGTCTCGGCCAGAATGGCTGTCACCCGCTCCACGTAGTCGTGGGAACGCATCTCCCTGACCGACACATTGACCGAGAGCCGGGGCACGGCGAGCCCTTCGGCTAGCCACTGCTGCCCTTGCCGGCAGGCGGTGCGCATCACCCATTCGCCCAGTGGTTCGATGAGACCGCACTCCTCTGCCACCGGAATGAAACGGTCCGGGGATATCATGCCAAGGCTGGGATGCTGCCAGCGGATCAGGGCCTCCAGGCCGCTGAGATGACCATCCGCCAGATCCGTCATGGGTTGGTAGAGCAGGCGAAACTGTTGCTGCTCAATGGCCTTGAGCAGTCCCTGCTCCAGCAGCATCCGCTCCCTGGTCTGTGCCGTCATGTCGGGGGAGTGGAACAGATAGCCGTTGCGGCCACGGCGCTTGGCTTCATGCATGGCGTTGTCCGCCGCGCTGATGAGGCTGTCCGGGGTCTGGCCATGCTCCGGATAGAGGGAGACGCCGATGCTGGCGGAGAGCCTCACCCGCTCCTGGCCGATGTCGGCGGGATCGTGCAGCCTGCGTTGCAACCCCTCGATGAGACCCAGCAGATCCTGGGTCTCCCTGATGGCGGGCAGCAACACCAGAAATTCGTCTGCCCCCAGCCGGATGGCGATGTCTCCGGGGCGCAGACAGTGGCGAATGCGGTCTGCCGACAGCTTGAGCAGCAGATCGCCGGCACTGTGCCCCAGGTTGTCGTTGATGAGCTTGAAGCCGTCGAGATCGATGAACAGCAGCGCCAGGACGTGGTGGTTCACCCTGGCCGTCTCTATCTCCAGGGTGAGGCGCTCTTGCAGCAGATGGCGATTGCCGAGATCGGTGAGGGGATCGTAATAGGAGAGGTGCTGCAAGCGGGCTTCGGCCTGATAGAGACGCAGTGCATGGCGGTGGGTCATCTCCTGCAGGCCGGGTGACGCGGGTGCGTCGAGGTGGGGGCCTGTCTGCGCGGATTCCCTCATCACGAGGAAGATGCCGCTGAAGGTGCCCTCCTCATCCAGCACGGAGCTGACGCTCACTTGCCAGCGTGCCGGGGAGGCCGCGCGGGAGAGACCGACCATTTCCACCTCAAATGTGCATCGGGGGGGACCTTGCCGCAGTTGCTGAAACAGCGGGAGCAGCTGGGGAGTCTGGGCAGGGACAATGTCGAACAGCGTCTTGCCCGGGTGCTCTGCCCGCGCGAGGCCGGTCAGTTCGGCAAAGCGTCCGTTGACGTCGCGACACCTGAATTCGTGATCGAAGACCCCAATCCCGACGGGCGCCTGGGCGAACAGCTGTTGCAACTCGTGGGGAGAGAGCGGGCCTGACAAATGCCGTGTCGGAACCGATTCGGGTAGCACTTTTTCCATGGAGGCTCCTGAATTGATTGCTTTGTCATTTGGACGACTGTGTCAGTATGGCAGGAAGTGTCAGGAGAGAAAGAAAGTGTGAGAAGGGTGTGAAATCAACGAGATGTCAGCCTTTCTGGCGGCCAAACGCCTGGATCCCGCGAACAAATACCAGCCAGCCCACCAGATGAAACGGCAACGCCATGGCGTAGAGCACCAGCCAGTGGCTCTCGGTGCCGCTGCTGTTGATGAAATCTGTCCAGGCGGCGAGCAGGGCCAGCATGCCCGCTATCTGGAAACGGCGACGCAGCACCACTTCCACCCCGAGATTGGCGAGGTAGAGGGTCAGCAGGATGCCGGCAAAGCCGGTGAGCTGGGCGGTGCCGTAGAGCGCGCGGTCCGGGTTGAACAGCAGCGTCACGAGGGGAGTGAGACCCTGATCCAGCGGGATCAGGGCCAGCAGCCAGCATGCGATAAGAAGCAGGGCTGTCTTCATGCCGGGCTCAGTCGGCGGACGGTGCCGGTTTGACCAGGGAGAGGTAGTTGGCGTCCATCTTGAGGAACACCCCCAGCAGGCGGGCACTGGCACCGTAGAAGCCAAACTTGTCGGCGGCCCGGCAGGCCTGCTCGAAGCGCTCGAACCAGCCCAGCAGGTGGCCGTGCAGCAGGGACTCCTGCTCGCCAAGCCACGCCTCGCGCTGGTCGGCGGTGGTCGACTCGGCGGCGCGGATGATGAGGCTGCCCATCAGGTCCAGCTCGATGGCCAGATGATCGGCAGGCTCATTGTATTTGTCGCTGACATTGATGCCGAGGCGATCGAGGCGTGCCTGCATCTCGGTCATGGGTGCCTGCATCAGCTGCTTGTCTTCGCCCCGGTAGAGGGATTCGTAGGGCAGGGCACCCTGCCCGGGAGCGCTCAGGAACAGGCCGGCGAAGTCGGCGGCCAGGGCCGTCTGGCGCTCGGGGCGCACCAGCAGGCGGGCGATGGCGTCGTTGAGCTCGGCCACGGCTTCGCGCATGGGATCGAGGGTGGAGAGGCTCTTCAAGAAGCTGCGCACGTCATAGGTGTCGTATTCAGCGATCTGTGCATCACTGAGTTCGGCAGCAAACAGGGTGGAAAACCACCAGTAAAGCTCGGCCCGGCGTTCGCTGGTCGCCATGAATTCCTGCATTTTTCCTCCGTGGATGACAATCGGGAGCCTTGATGGCCCCCGATTCTAACGACTTTAAAAATAAAGGAAACTCATGGGGCCTTTTGGCCGGATAGCGCCAGGAGAGGGGGGCGCTATCGCGGGATCGCCGTGGGCGACGAGGAGGCCGACCTACTCCTCGACGCGATAGAGCACCTGCTTGCAACGGGGGCAGATGTGCTGGCGGCGGTAATCCATCTGGTGCACCAGGCCGACCTCCCGCTGCTGATGATGACCGCAATGGATGCAGAAAATGAGATCCCCGTCGGCGGCGCCGGGATGGGCCGCCAGGTACTGCTCCCGGGTGGGAAGTGTCTCCCAGTTGGCGGTGCAGGCACCCTTGCGGCTGGCGGTGTAGTAGACCCAGTAGAAGAGAGCGAAGACCGCGACAATCACGAACAGCATCAGATGATCCATCATGGCGTTTCCCCTTGTGTTCCGGGATGGCAGGGAGCGACACCCGCTCGTGCAGATGTCCCATGGCCTAAAGATGTTATCTGTTAGTAAATGCTATATCCATGATCTGGCTCTGGTTTTCATCGCCTTGCCCGGGAAGCGGGGACGATGGCTGGAGCCGGATTGCTGGTGTGGGGAGGCCGGGGGGATGAGCGAAGCCAGGGGGCGGGATTCGAAATTTGCGACGTATTTTACATTTTATAAACAATTTTTTGGGTGGTTGGACTGTCTCTTTGATCCAGCTCACGTTACAATGCGCGGGCCCACTTCACCTATCGCGCAAACGATTTTCAGGAGATAAACGGATGTTGAAACGTGACATGACCATCGCCGGCTATGATCCAGAGCTGTGGCAGGCCATCACAGACGAGACCCGTCGTCAGGAAGAGCACATCGAGCTGATTGCGTCCGAGAACTACACCAGCCCCCGCGTCATGGAAGCCCAGGGCTCCCAGTTGACCAACAAGTACGCCGAAGGCTACCCGGCCAAGCGTTACTACGGCGGTTGCGAGTATGTGGATGTGGTTGAAACCCTGGCCATCGAGCGCGCCAAAGAGCTGTTCGGTGCCACCTACGCCAACGTGCAGCCGCACTCCGGCTCCCAGGCCAACAGCGCCGTCTACATGGCCCTGCTGCAACCAGGCGACACCGTGCTCGGCATGAACCTGGCCCACGGCGGTCACCTGACCCACGGCTCCCCCGTCAACTTCTCCGGCAAGCTGTACAACATCATCCCCTACGGCATCGACGAGTCCGGCAAGATCGACTACGACGAGATGGAGCGCCTGGCCGTTGAGCACAAGCCGAAGATGATGATCGGCGGCTTCTCCGCCTACTCCGGCATCGTCGACTGGGCCCGCATGCGCGAGATCGCCGACAAGATCGGTGCTTACCTGTTCGTGGACATGGCCCACGTAGCCGGTCTGATTGCCGCCGGCGTCTACCCGAACCCGGTGCCCCACGCTCACGTGGTCACCTCCACCACCCACAAGACCCTGGCCGGTCCGCGCGGTGGTCTGATCCTCTCCGCCGCCGACGACGAAGATCTGTACAAGAAGCTGAACTCCGCCGTCTTCCCGGGTGGTCAGGGCGGCCCGCTGATGCACGTCATCGCCGGCAAGGCCGTGGCCTTCAAGGAAGCGCTGGAGCCCGAGTTCAAGACCTACCAGGCCCAGGTCGTGAAGAACGCCAAGGCCATGGCGGCGACCTTTATCGAGCGCGGCTACAAGATCGTCTCCGGCGGTACCGACAACCATCTGATGCTGGTTGACCTGATCGGTCGCGAGCTGACCGGCAAAGATGCTGACGCAGCCCTCGGCAAGGCCAACATCACCGTCAACAAGAACTCCGTACCGAACGACCCGCGTTCCCCGTTCGTGACCTCCGGCGTGCGTATCGGCACCCCGGCCATCACCCGCCGCGGCTTCAAGGAAGCCGAGTCCATCCAGTTGGCCAACTGGATCTGCGACGTGCTGGACAGCCACGACAACGAAGAAGTGCTGGCGACCGTGCGCGAGAAGGTGCTGGACATCTGCCGCCGCTTCCCGGTCTACGCATAATCAGCCTGACCTTCAGGTTGAAGACCAATGCCACCCTCGGGTGGCATTGTTTTTTGCAGCGTCTGGCAAGATGAGACAGAGGTGATCATGTGCGATGACATGGAAGAGGACGTGCTGGAGGCGTCACTGCGGCAGACGGTTCGCGCCCAGTACCACCTTCACGCCAGCGAACAGGGGCTGCTGGCCTGGGATGTGCGCCGCTTGATCCGGCTGAGCCGCAACCTGCCGGTGCAGGCGGTGCCGCTTGGCGAGATTGCCGAGCTCGATCAGGTGCACTGGTACGGCCATAACGCCGCCAGTCCCACGGTGCGCAGCGTGGTGGCGCATTGCCAGCTCATGATGGCGGCGGATCTCGCCTATCCCATCCTGCTGGACAGCGCCGGTCGGGTGATGGATGGCATGCACCGGGTGGGCAAGGCGCTGATGCTGGGTCACAGCCATGTGGCTGCTCGCCGGTTCGCGGCGGATCCTGCCCCCGATTACCAGGATTGCGACCCCGAGGCGTTGCCCTATGACGACTGAGTCCTGCCCGAAGGTCTGTCTGGTTGTCCCTTGTTTTCATGGGCTTTTACCGGTTCTGGATGGCCGTGTTACACTGGCCGGCCTAGCGCCAGCCCCCGGGGCTCGCGCCCATTTTCATCCACGCCGGAGGTCAGATGCATTGCCCTTTCTGTAGTGCCGTTGATACCAAGGTGATCGATTCCCGTCTGGTGGCCGAGGGCCATCAGGTGCGCCGCCGTCGCGAATGCCTGCTCTGTCACGAGCGTTTTACCACCTTCGAAATGGCCGAACTGGTCATGCCCCGCGTCATCAAGTCCAACGGCTCCCGCGAGCCCTTCAACGAAGACAAACTGCGTGCCGGCATTCTGCGGGCGCTGGAGAAGCGGCCGGTGAGCATGGAGGCCATCGAGAAGGCGGTCAACCACATCAAGTCCCGCCTGCGGGCCACCGGTGAGCGGGAGGTGGCCTCCCAGCTGGTGGGCAATCTGGTGATGGATGAGCTCAAGAGCCTGGACAAGGTGGCCTACATCCGCTTTGCCTCCGTCTACCGCAGCTTTGAAGACATTCGCGAATTCGGGGAAGAGATCGCCAAGCTGGAGAAGTAACGCCGGCCTGTCGCTCCCTATGTGAATAAGAGAGGGCCTGCCGTTGCGGCAGCGCCAGTTGTCACACCAGTGAGACATCTAGATAGCGCATCGTTGCACTGGTGAAAAAGTATGAGGGCGTGCGGCCGCATCCTGCGATGTGTGTGCCCGTCGCCATGGCGTCAGATGCCATGGCCGATCTGCCCGAGAAGGCGTGCGGCAAGCGCGTACACCCTATTTTCTTGTCCCATCGGATGGCCGTGCCACCGGGGACAGGTTGCTGGACACAGGAGCCCGGATGTTTAGTCAAGACGATTACCAATGGATGAGCCGGGCCCTCGAACTGGCCCGGCGCGGCCGTTACACCACGGCCCCCAACCCCTGCGTCGGCGCCGTGCTGGTGAAGGCCGGCGTGGTGGTGGGGGAGGGCTGGCACAAGCGGGCCGGTGAGCCCCATGCCGAGGTCTATGCTCTGCACGCGGCAGGGGAAGAGGCCCGCGGTGCCACCGCCTATGTGACCCTGGAGCCCTGCTCCCATCATGGTCGCACGCCGCCCTGCGCCGAGGCGCTCATCAAGGCCGGGGTGACCCGGGTGGTGGCTGCCATGGTGGATCCCAACCCCCAGGTGGGCGGGCGTGGCCTGCGGATGCTCTCCGAGGCGGGGATCAAGACCGATTTCGGCCTGCTGGCCGCGGAAGCCGAGGCCCTCAATCCCGGTTTCTTCAAGCGGATGCGCACCGCGTTTCCGCTGGTGACGGTCAAGCTGGGGGCGAGCCTGGATGGTCGCACCGCCATGGCGAGTGGCGAGAGCCAGTGGATCACCTCTCCGGAGGCGCGCCGGGACGTGCAGCGACTGCGGGCCCGTCACGATGCGGTCCTCTCCAGCGCCGAGACCGTGCTGGCAGATGGCGCCTCCCTCACCGTGCGCTGGGACGAGCTGCCTCCCTCGGTCAAGGCGGTCTATCCCAAAGAGACCCTGCGCCAGCCACTGCGGGTCATCGTGGATTCGCAAAACCGGCTCACCCCGGATCTGCCCCTGTTCCAGAGCGAGAGCCCGGTACTGCTGGCCCGCCACAAGGCATCCGGTGAGTGGCCCGCCTGGGTGCAGCAGCTGGAGGTGCCGCTGCTGGATGGCAAGCTGGATCTGGTCAGCCTCTTCATGCTGCTGGCCAAACAGAACGTCAACTCGGTACTGGTGGAGGCGGGGCCACGGCTGTGCGGCGCCCTGCTGGAGAAGGGGCTGGTGGACGGGCTTGTGCTCTATCAGGCGCCCAAACTGATGGGGGATGAGGGGCGCGGCCTGTTCCATCTGCCGGGGCTGACCCGGCTGTTCCAGGCCCCCAAACTCAACCTCAAGGATGTGCGCATGCTTGGCCAGGATATTCGCATCACTGCGAAAATAGCCTGATTTTTCAATGTTCACGGGGGCATCCGTCGCCCCCGTCATCAGCAAGGTGATCTGCATGTTTACCGGAATTATCGAAGCGGTGGGAACCCTGGCCGAGCTGCGTCGCCAGGGGGAGGACATGGCCCTCACCGTGCACGCGCCTACCCTGGACTTCAGTGACGTCAAGTTGGGCGACTCCATCGCCACCAACGGCGTCTGCCTCACCGTGGTGGCGCTCGGGGATCACAGCTATACCGCCGACGTCTCCCTGGAGACCCTCTCCCGCACCGGTTTTTCTGCCGCCAAGGTGGGGGATCCGGTCAACCTCGAAAAGGCGTTGATGCCCACTTCCCGCCTCGGCGGCCACCTGGTCTCCGGCCACGTGGACGGCATCGGCGAGGTGAAGAGCAAATCGTCCAGCGGCCGCGCCATCGAATACTGGATCAAGGCGCCGGGGGAGCTCTCCCGCTACATCGCCGAGAAGGGGTCGATTGCGGTGGATGGCATCAGCCTCACCGTCAATGCGGTTCAGGGGGATCTGTTCCGGCTGACCATCGTGCCCCACACCGCCCAGGAGACCACCATCGCCCGCTGGAAACCCGGCTACCGGGTCAACCTCGAGGTGGACCAGATAGCCCGCTATCTGGAGCGGCTGATGACGGGCAAGCGCGAGGAGAGCAGTGGTTCTACCCTGACCCTGGAGAAGCTGGCCCAGTCCGGATTCTTGTGAGCCGTTTTGACGGGAAAACGCGGTTCTGTGATCCCGCGCGGATTGAAACGGGGCCGCGTGCCCCCATCTAGAGCACAATACGCAGTATCAAGTCGAGCCGACTGGCTCAATCCCCAAGCATGTTGATGGAGTAGCCCATGGCGCTGAGCACGACCCAGGAAATCATTGCCGATATCAAGGCTGGCAAGATGGTGATCCTGATGGATGACGAAGACAGGGAGAACGAAGGGGACCTGATCATGGCCGCCTCCTGTGTCCGCCCGGAAGACATCAACTTCATGGCGCGCTACGGTCGTGGCCTCATCTGCCTGACCCTGACCCGGGATCGCTGCAAGCAGCTGGCGCTGCCGCTGATGGTCGATCGCAACAATGCCCAGTTCTCCACCGCCTTCACCGTCTCCATCGAGGCGGCGGAAGGGGTGACCACCGGCATCTCCGCCGCCGACCGCGCCGTCACCGTACAGGCCGCGGTGGCGCCCCATGCCAAGGCCGCCGATCTGGTGCAGCCCGGCCACATCTTCCCGCTGATGGCGCAGGATGGCGGTGTGCTGACCCGCGCCGGCCACACCGAAGCGGGCTGCGATCTGGCCCGGCTGGCCGGCTTCGAGCCTGCCTCCGTCATCGTCGAGATCCTCAACGAAGACGGCACCATGGCCCGGCGCCCGGATCTCGAGATCTTCGCCGAGCAGCACGGCATCAAGCTCGGCACCATTGCCGACCTTATCGAATACCGCAACCAGCACGAGACCACGGTAGAGAAAGTGGCCGAGTGCAAGTTGCCCACCGAATACGGCGAGTTCGACCTCGTCACCTTCCGCGACACCATCGACAACCAGGTCCACTTCGCCCTGAAGAAAGGGGACGTGAAGGCCGACCAGCCGACCCTGGTACGGGTGCACCTGCACGACGTGCTGAGCGATCTGCTGCTCACCGACCGCCACAGCGCCCGCAGCTGGCCGCTGCCCAAATCCATGGCCCGCATCGCCGACGAGGGCGGGGTGCTGGTGATCCTGGGGGCGGAAGCCCATGGCGCCGAGCTGCTGGCCAGGGTCAAGGGTTTTGAAGCCGCCGACAAGGGGCTGGCACCGGAAGGGGCCAAGTGGCAGGGCACCTCGCGCCGGGTCGGGGTCGGTTCCCAGATCCTCAAGGCGCTGGGGGTCGGCAAGATGCGCCTGTTGAGCTCCCCTAAGAAGTACCATGCCCTCGGTGGCTTTGGTCTGGAAGTGGTGGAGTACGTCGGCGAGTAAGCGCTGCGTACGGTTGAATTCATCACCATGGCCGCCCGTTGCGGCCATGGTTTTTTGTCGCGGCTCTGTTGTGCTAGAATGCGTGCACTTTTGAGCCCGGCCCCTAATTGATTGCACAGAGACAGGATTTCCAATGAAGATTATCGAAGGAAATATCGCCGCTCCCGAGGCGCGTGTTGCTATTGTCGTTGCCCGTTTCAACAGCTTCATCAATGACAGCCTGGTGAACGGCGCGCTGGACGTGCTGAAGCGTCAAGGTCAGGTCCAGGAGAGCAATCTGACCCTGGTGCGCGTACCGGGGGCCGTCGAAATTCCCCTGGCGGCCAAGAAGCTGGCCAAGAGCGGTCAATACGACGCCATCGTGGCACTCGGCACCGTCATCCGCGGCGGTACCTACCACTTCGAACTGGTAGCGAGCGAGAACGGCAAGGGTCTGGCCCAGGTAATGATGGAATATGACATTCCCGTTGCCTTCGGCGTGCTGACCACCGAAAACATTGAACAAGCCATCGAACGCGCCGGTACCAAGGCGGGTAACAAGGGTGCAGAGGCTGCACTGAGCGCGCTCGAAATGATCAACGTCCTGAAACAACTGGACGTGTAACGAGGAGAAATGCATTGAAACCGTCCGAGCGCCGTAAGGCCCGCCATTGCGCCACCCAGGCCATCTACCAGTGGCAGATGACCCAGGCCAACGTGGGCGACATCGAAGAGCAGTTCAAGATCGATCAGGACACCAAGGGTGTGGACCTGAACTATTTCCGCGATCTGCTGTTCGGGGTAGCGGTCCACTGCAACGAGCTGGACAAGGTGTTCGCGCCTTTCCTCTCCCGTCCGCTGGAAGAAGTGGACATGGTGGACAAGGCGATCCTGCGTCTGGCGACCTACGAGCTGACCCGTCGTGAAGATGTGCCGCCGCGCGTGGTGATCAACGAAGCGATCGAGCTGGCCAAAGCCTTCGCCGCCGATGACAGCCACAAGTTTGTCAACGGCGTCCTGGACAAGGTGATCAAGACGCTGCCCAAGCGCTGATCCTGCTGTCCGTCAGCAATTAAGAGAGGAGCCAGCTTATTGCTGGCTTTTTACTGTATGGGTGAATTTGAGCTGATTGAGAAGTACTTCAAGGTCCCCCACGCCCGCAAGGACGTGGTGATGGGCCCTGGAGATGACTGTGCCCTGCTGACCCTGCCCCCCGACGCCCAGTTGGCGGTGAGCACGGACACCCTGGTGAGCGGCGTGCACTTCTTCCCCGACATGGATCCGGTGGATCTCGGCTACAAGGCGTTGGCGGTCAATCTCTCCGATCTGGCCGCCATGGGTGCCGAGCCGCGCTGGGTCTCCCTGGCCCTGACCCTACCCGCCATCAACGAGCGCTGGGTCGCCGGTTTCGCCGAAGGGTTCCTCGAGCTCGCCGAGTACTACAACGTGGCGCTGGTGGGGGGAGACATGACCCGCGGGCCCCTCTCCATCACCGTCTCGGTGAAAGGATCGGTCCCGGCAGGTCGCGCCCTGATGCGCAGCGGCGCCAAGGCCGGTGACGGGGTCTACGTGACCGGTACCCTGGGAGATGCCGCCCTGGCGCTCTCCCACCTGCTGGGCAAGCGCACCCTCAACGAGAACCAGCTGGCGGCCGTGTTGCCGCGCCTCGACCATCCCCATCCCCGCATCCTGGCCGGTCAGGCCCTGCGCGGGCTGGCCAGCAGCGCCCTGGATCTCTCAGACGGCCTGGCGTCCGATCTCGGCCACATCCTCAAGGCGTCCGGTGTGCGGGCCCAGATCGATCTCAATCTGCTGCCCCTCTCCCCCGTGTTGCAGGATGCGGTGCCGGCCATGGATGCCTGGCAGCTGGCCCTGGCCGGGGGCGACGACTACGAGCTCTGCTTCACCGTGCCTCAGGAGCATCACGGCGCCCTGGACACGGCGCTGGCCAATTGTGGCGTGAAGTTCACCCGCATCGGCCGCATCCTGGCCGGGGAGCCTGGCATCGACTACCTGCAGGACGAACAACCCGTCGAACTGCACCTCAAGGGCTGGGATCACTTCGCATGATGTCTTTCAAGATAAAGCCCGAACTGACGCGGCTGAACCTTAAAAACCCGCTCCACTTCCTGGCGGTGGGCTTTGGCTCCGGCCTCTCCCCCAAGGCGCCGGGCACCATGGGGACCCTGGCAGCCATCCCGCTCTATCTCTTGGTGAGCGGGCTGCCGACCTCCTGGTTCATCGCCCTGCTGGTGGTGGGTTTCGTGGCGGGCATCCGCATCTGCCAGAGCGCCACCGACGCCATCGGGATGCCGGATCACGGGGCCATCGTCTGGGACGAGGTCATCGGATTCGGGGTCACCATGATTGCGGCCCCGGCCGGCTGGGAGTGGGTGCTGGCGGGCTTCGTGCTGTTTCGCCTGTTCGACGTGCTCAAGCCCTGGCCCATCTCCTGGTTCGATCGCCGCATTCACGGCGGGCTTGGCATCATGCTGGACGATCTCATCGCCGGCCTGTTCGCCCTGGCCTGCATGCAACTGCTTGCCCACTGGTGAGGGGAGGCGGCTCCCGAACGCCCGTCTCGTTGTTTTTCACTCCTCTCCCTTGCAAAGAGGTCGGATATACCGCACACGCAGGCCCTGAGGGGCCTGCGTTTTTTTGTATGCAATCCCTCCCGGCTTGCCGTGCCGGCGGGCCTGTGGCCCAGGTTGATCCTTCTGCATTGTCCCTATTTAGCTCTGCCTATTTTTCCTTACTCCGGATATGCTGCCGTCAAAAAATCATTTCACATAAATATTCACTACTCATTCGAAGCTGGTCAGCATAATGCTGATAGTGAATAAGATGGTTTGTTGCTATTTTGTTGAAACATAATTGGTTGATGGTCTCGCAATGCCAGCGTAATCTCTGGTAATGTGACTTTTATCGACATTTTAACCCCAGGGTGTCGGCATTCTCTGGGCAAAGTATTGCGAAATTGTATAACTGGATCATTTACACCCGCGGGCAAACCGACTAACTTACTCGCGGGTTATTCCAAAAAAATGCAAAAAACCCGCCCGGATCGCTGGTTTGGCTGCCTCATGGATTGAGCGTTAATTACACAACAACGGCTCTCGAGCAGTACCAAGGCACAACCAGCATCTGCGGCTGATTTACGGACGAATTATTTGGGACGGATGTCCCCCGCAGAGGTAACCATGTCCTTGCTTGAAGTCAAAAACTTGCGGATCGAGTACCCCTCCCGCTACGGGGTGCTTGCCGCGGTCAAGGATCTCTCTTTTTCTGTTGAAAAGGGCGAGATCGTCGGCGTCGTCGGTGAGTCCGGCGCTGGCAAATCCACCATCGGCAACGCCGTCATCGATCTGTTGAGCCCGCCCGGTCGCATCGCCCGTGGTGATATCTACCTCAACGGCGAGCTCATCTCCGGGAAGAGCCAGAACGAGATGCGGGCCATTCGCGGCTCGCGCATCGGTTTCATCTTCCAGGATCCCATGACCTCCCTCAACCCGCTGTTCACCGTGGAGCAGCAGCTGGTGGAGACCATCCTCGCCAACACCGACCTGTCCCGCGAGGCGGCCTTTGCCAAGGCCCTCGAGCTGATGGGGGCGGTGGGGATCCCGAACCCGGACGTGCGCATCAAGCAGTATCCTCACCAGTTCTCCGGTGGCATGCGCCAGCGGGTGGTGATCGCCATCGCCCTCTCCGGGGATCCCGAGCTCATCATCGCCGATGAGCCGACCACGGCGCTGGACGTCTCCATCCAGGATCAGATCCTCCAGCTCATCCGCAACCTGTGCAAAGAGCGTCAGGTCGGCTGCATGCTGGTGACCCATGACATGGGGGTGGTCTCCAACGTCACCGACAAGGTGGCGGTGATGTACCGCGGCGATCTGGTGGAGTTCGGCACCACGGAACAGGTACTGGGCCGCCCCAATCACCCCTATACCCGCAGCCTCATCTCGGCGGTTCCCCGCTCGGATGTCAAGCTGGTGCGCTTCCCCCTGGTCTCCTATATCGAGGATGCCGGTGCGGCGGATACCAGCATCGATCTCAAGACCCACTGGCTCGGCCAGAGTCAGGACGAGCGCACCTATGAAGGCGCGCTGTTGCGGGTGGAGAACGTGGATCTGAAGTTCGTCACCAAGGATTCCATCTTCCCGAGCCGCCGCCAGTACGTGCGCGCCTGCAACAACATCAGCTTCGAGATCTTCGAGGGTGAGACTTTCGGTCTGGTGGGGGAGTCGGGCTCCGGCAAGTCCACCATCGCCCGTGCCATCACCGGGCTCTATCCGCCCGACACCGGCAAGATTGTCTTCGAGGGGATCGATCTCACCGCCCTGAAAGGGGAGCACGAGCGTCGCCCCCTGCGCCGCCAGATGCAGATGGTGTTCCAGAATCCCTACTCTTCGATGAACCCGCGCATGAAGGTGCGTGACATCATCGCCGAGCCGATCCGCTTCCACCGCCTCGCCGAGAGCGAGCGGCAGATAGAGCAGATCGTCGGGGACCTGCTGGATCACGTGGGCCTGGGCCGCGGCGCCGGGGTCAAGTATCCCCACGAATTCTCCGGTGGTCAGCGCCAGCGCATCTCCATTGCCCGCGCCCTGGCGACCCGCCCGCGCTTCCTCATCTGCGACGAGCCGACCTCGGCGCTGGATGTCTCGGTGCAGGCCCAGATCCTCAACCTGCTCAAAGACTTGCAACAGGAGCTTGGGCTCACCATGCTGTTCATCAGTCACGATCTGCCGGTCATCCGCCAGATGTGCGACCGCATCGGTGTGATGCAGCACGGTCATCTGGTGGAAGTGGCCGAGACCGAGAAACTGTTCACCAATGCCGAGCATGAGTACAGCCGCAAGCTGATCTCCCTCATGCCGGAATTCAAGGGAATGTCCCGCGAGGGGCTGGAAATCGCAAGCTAGGAAAGCACCGGTTCGCCGGTTTGTCTGTCAATAAAAAGCCAAAAGCATGGAGAAAGACATGAAGAAAGGATTATCCAAGATCGCCATGGCGCTGTTCGCCGCTGGTCTCGCGTTCAACGTTTCTGCTGCCGACATCAAGGTCGCCGTCGCGTCCGACGCCACCTCGCTGGACCCGCAGGAGCAGCTCTCCGGTCAGACCCTGGAGATGTCTCACCTGGTGTTCGACCCCCTGATGCGTTACACCCAGGATCTGCAGTTCGAGCCGCGTCTGGCCGAGAAGTATGAGCGCATCGACGACAAGACCGTCCGTTTCCACCTGCGCAAGGGTGTGAAGTTCCACTCCGGCAACGACTTCACCGCCGATGACGTGGTATGGACCGTCAACCGTCTGAAGGCCTCCCCGGACTTCAAGGCGATCTTCGACCCCATCGCCGAAGCCAAGAAGGTGGATGATTTCACCGTGGATCTCGTCACCGCCAAGCCGTTCCCGCTGGTGCTGCAGACCGTCACCTACATCTTCCCGATGGACTCCAAGTTCTATAGCGGCAAGACCGAGGCGGGCAAGGACAAGGCCGAGATCGTGAAGAACGGTGACTCCTTCGCCTCTACCAATGTCTCCGGTACCGGTCCGTTCAGCGTCAAGTTCCGCGAGCAGGGCGTGAAGCTGGAATACGTGCGCAACGCCAACTACTGGGACAAGGCCTCCAAGGGCAACGTCGAGAACCTGACCGTGGTACCGATCAAGGAAGACGCCACCCGTGTTGCAGCCCTGCTGGGCGGCGACGTGGACATGATCTACCCGGTTGCCCCGAACGATCTGGAGCGCGTGAAGAACGGCAAGGATTCCCAGCTGGTCACCCTGTCCGGTACCCGTGCCATCATCATCGAGCTGAACCAGAACACCAACCCTGCGCTGAAAGACAAGCGCGTGCGTCAGGCGATCAACTACGCCATCAATCAGGTGGGCATCGTCGACAAGATCAACAAGGGCTTCGGTACCCCGGCCGGCCAGCTGAGCCCGAAAGGCTACGCAGGCTACAACGAGGCCCTCAAGCCCCAGTATGATCTGGCCAAGGCCAAGGAGCTGATGAAGGAAGCCGGTTACGAGAAGGGCTTCAAGATGAGCTTCATCTCCCCGGCTGCCCGCTACGTCAACGACGTCAAGATTGCCCAGGCCGTCTCCGCCATGCTGTCCAAGATCAACATCAAGGTGGATCTGAAGACCATGCCGGTGGCCCAGTACTGGCCGGAGTTTGACAAGTGCGCCGCTGACATGCAGCTGATCGGCTGGCACTCCGACACCGAAGACAGTGCGAACTTCTTCGAGTTCCTGACCTTCACCAAGGATGCCAAGACCGGCATGGGTCAGTACAACTGCGGCGGTTATGCCAACGCGGAAGCTGACAAGATGGTGATGGAAGCCAACACCGAGACCGATCCTGCCAAGCGTGCCGCCATCCTGCAGAAGGTGGAAGCCATGCTGATCGACGACGCTGCCTATGTGCCGCTGCACTGGGAAGACCTGGCCTATGGCGCCAAGAAGAACGTCGACATCAAGCCGGTGGTCAACGTGATGAACTTCCCTTATCTGGGTGACCTGGTGGTCAACAAGTAAGCGAAGCGTTTAAGGAAGGACCCGGCGGGGCACCCATGGTTGCCCCGTCATTAACAGAAGCCTGTGCCAAGACACAGGCCACGTAGAAGGACAAGCATGTTTACATTCCTGCTGAAACGGTTCTATCAGGCCGTGATAGTGATGTTCGTCATCAGCCTGGTCGCCTTCTCCATCCAGGACAACCTGGGGGATCCGCTGCGCGAGCTGGTGGGACAATCCGTCTCCGAGTCCGTGCGCCAGGAGCTGCGCGACAAGATGGGACTCAATGATCCCTTCCTCGTGAAATACAGCCGCTTCTTGAAGAACGCGGTACACGGGGATCTGGGCACTTCCTATTTCTTCAAGCGACCAGCCCTCGAGGTTATCCTCGACAAGCTGGTGGCTACCCTTGAGCTGGTGTTTGCCGCCGCGCTCATCATCGTCGTGGTCTCCATTCCGCTGGGGGTTTATTCGGCGATAAGACCGCGCAGTTTCCTGACCAAGCTCATCATGGCGGTGAGCAGCATCGGCATCTCGATCCCGGTCTTCCTGACCGCCATCATGCTGATGTACCTCTTCTCCATCCAGCTGGGCTGGCTGCCGGCCTATGGCCGTGGCGAGACTTACAACCTGCTGGGCTGGGAGTCGGGCTTCTTTACCTGGGACGGTATCCTGCACCTGGTGCTGCCTGCGGTCTCCCTCTCGTCCATCATGCTGCCGCTGTTCATCCGGCTGGTGCGCTCGGAGATGCTGGAGCAGCTCTCCTCCGAGTACGTCAAGTTTGCCCGTGCCAAGGGGCTGGACAACAACAAGGTCTACTACCAGCACGCCCTGAAGAACACCATGCTGCCGGTCATCACGGTGGGCGGTGTGCAGATCGGGACCATGGTGGCCTACACCATCTTGACCGAGAGCGTGTTCCAGTGGCCGGGGACCGGCTTCCTCTTCCTTGAGGCGATCCACCGGGTCGATACGCCGCTGATCACCGCCTACGTCATCTTCGTGGGCCTGATCTTCGTGGTGACCAATACCCTGGTCGACCTGCTCTACGGGTTGATCAACCCGACCGTCAACCTGACCGCCAAGGGGTAACAGATGACTAATGCTGTAACTGCAAGCCCAAGCCGTTGGGCACGCTTCAAAAATTCCGACATCGTCTACTACTTCCTGCGGGACAAGGTAGCCATGTTCAGCTTTGCGGTGTTTGTGGTCTTCGTGCTGGCGGCTCTGCTGGCACCCTGGATCGCACCGCACAACGTCTATGACCAGACCAGCTTCGATCTGATGGATGCGGAGCTGCCCCCCTCCTGGCTGGAAGGGGGCGAGGCCCGCTTCTGGCTCGGGACCGACAACCAGGGACGCGACATCTGGAGCACCATCCTCTATGGCGCCCGCATCTCGCTGACCATTGGTCTGTTCGCGGTGGGGCTGCAGCTGGTGCTCGGTATCGTCATCGGTCTGATGGCCGGCTACTTTGGTGGTCGCATCGACAACCTGCTGATGCGCTTTGCCGATGTGCAGCTGTCGTTCTCCACCATGATGGTGGCCATCATCATCTCCGCCATCTTCCAGGCGACCTTTGGCTCCGAGTTCTACTCGAAGTTCGCCATCCTGATGCTGGTGGTGATCATCGGTATCGCCGAGTGGCCCCAGTATGCCCGGACGGTGCGCGCCTCCGTGCTGGCGGAGAAGAAGAAGGAGTATGTGGAAGCGGCTCAGGTCATGGGGTTCCGCGCCCCGCGCATCATGTTCCGCCACATTCTGCCGAACTGCCTGTCGCCCATCCTGGTCATCTCCACCGTGCAGGTGGCGAACGCCATCATGAGCGAGGCGGCCCTCTCCTTCCTGGGTCTGGGGATGCCGGTTGATCAACCGTCCCTGGGGTCGCTCATCAGCGTGGGCTTCAACTACATCTTCTCCGGATCCTGGTGGATCACCGCCTTCCCGGGCCTCTGCCTGGTGGTGCTGGTGCTGGTGATCAACCTGCTGGGTGACTGGCTGCGGGATGTGTTCAACCCGAAGATCTACAAGGGCTGATAAACCTTTCCACGAACTGGCTGCGAGGCCGTGATCAAGGTTCAAGTGCTGCTCGCTTATGTGGAACCAAGGAGTGCTCACGTATGTCTCGGTTCCTGAGCGGCTTGTAACCTTGTTGACGGCCTTCTCGCGACAGTGTGTGAACAGGGTTGGTCCGGCACAGTGAATAACAAAAAAGGGCGCCATCAGGCGCCCTTTTTTATTGATTGCGATAACCCTTGTCAGGCCTGCAGCCAGCTCTCGATGCGGGTCTGAATGCCCACGCTGTCCAGCCCCAGCAGGGCGTAGATCTCATCCTGGGTGCCCTGCTCGATGAAGCGGTCCGGCAGGCCGAGGTTGAGCACGGGTTTGCACTGCTTGCAGCCCATCAGCAGCTCGTTCACCGCAGAGCCTGCACCGCCCATGATGGCGTTGTCCTCGAGGGTGACGAACTGATCGTGGGAGGCGGCCAGAGAGAGCACCAGCGCCTCGTCCATGGGTTTGACGAAGCGCATGTCCACCAGGGTGGCATCCAGCGCCTCGGCGGCTGCTCTGGCCTGTTGCAGCAGGGTGCCGAACGCCAGGATGGCGGTCCCCTTGCCCTCGCGAACGACACGTCCCTTGCCGAGGGGCAGGGCCTGCATCTCGCTCTCGGCCTGGATACCGGTGCCGCTGCCACGAGGGTAGCGCACCGCCGCTGGCCCGTTGCACAGATAGCCGGTGTAGAGCATCTGGCGGCACTCGTTCTCGTCGGACGGGGTCATCACCACCATGTTGGGCACGGTGCGCAGGAAGCTGATGTCGAACGCACCCTGATGGGTCGGGCCGTCGGCCCCCACCAGACCGGCCCGGTCGATGGCGAAGAGCACCGGCAGGTTTTGCAGCGCCACGTCGTGGATAAGCTGGTCATAGGCCCGCTGCAGGAAGCTCGAATAGATGGCGACCACGGGTTTCTGGTCGGCGATGGCGAGACCGGCGGCGAAGGTGACCGCATGTTGCTCGGCGATGGCCACGTCGAAGTAGCGATCCGGATATTGCTGGCTGAATTTCACCAGACCGGAGCCTTCGCGCATGGCGGGGGTGATGCCGACCACGCGCTCGTCCTTGGCGGCGATGTCGCACAGCCACTGACCGAAGATGGCGGAGAAGGTGGGTTTGCCACCGGCGCTCTTGGGCAGGGCACAGTCATCCGGGTTGAATTTGGGGACGGCGTGATAACCGATGGGATCTTTTTCCGCCGGCTCGTAGCCCTTGCCCTTCTTGGTCTTGACGTGCAGCAGCTGGGGACCCTTGAGATTGCGCATGTTGCGCAGGGTTTCGACCAGGGCATGGATGTCGTGACCGTCGATGGGGCCGATGTAGTTGAAGCCGAACTCCTCGAACAGGGTGCCCGGTACCACCATGCCCTTGAGGTGCTCCTCGGCCCGCTTGGCGAGCTCCTTGACCGGCGGCAGCCCCGCCAGCACCTTCTTGCCCCCCTCGCGAATGGTGGTGTAGAGCTTGCCGGACATCAGCCTGGCGAGGTGATTGTTCAGGGCCCCCACGTTCTCGGAGATGGACATCTCGTTGTCGTTGAGCACCACCAGCATGTCCTTGTGGACGTCGCCGGCGTGATTGAGGGCCTCGAAGGCCATGCCGGCGGTGATGGCGCCATCACCGATGACCGCGACCACCTTGCGGCCAAGCCCTTCGCTCTCGGCCGCCACCGCCATGCCGAGCGCAGCCCCGATGGAGGTGCTGGAGTGGCCCACGCTGAGCACGTCGTACTCGCTCTCTTCCCGCCAGGGGAAGGGGTGCAGGCCATCTTTCTGGCGAATGGTGTGAATGCGCTCCCGTCGTCCGGTCAGGATCTTGTGGGGATAGGCCTGGTGGCCCACGTCCCACACCAGCCGATCGAAGGGGGTGTTGTAGACATAGTGCAGGGCGACCGTCAGCTCGACGGTGCCAAGGCCGGAGGCGAAGTGGCCGCTGGAGCGGCTCACCGAGCGCAGCAGATACTCGCGCAGCTCGTTGCACACCACGGGCAGCCGCTCGAAGGGGAGGGATCGCAAATCGACCGGCGTGTCCGCGAGGGCCAGGTTGGGGAAATCGCTAATATCAACGCTCATATTGTTACTGTTATCCAGCGTTTAGTGGGTTCGCTCGATGATGTAATCGGCAAACGCTTCCAGAATGTCGGTATTGTAGGGCAAGGATTGCAGGGCTGTTAAGGCCTTGTCATGCAGTTCGCGAGCCAGCTCACGGGCGTTGTCGAGCCCAAGCAGGGCCGGATAGGTACTCTTTTCCAGCGCCAGATCCGAGCCTTGCGGCTTGCCCAGGGTGGCGGTATCGCCCGTGATGTCGAGGATGTCGTCCTGCACCTGGAAGGCGAGTCCGATGGCGGCGGCATAGGTTTGCAGGGCGGTGAGGGTGGCGGGTTCCACGTCAGCCTTGCACAGGGCGCCGAGGGTCACGGCGCACTCGATGAGGGCCCCGGTCTTGTGGCGGTGCACCTGCTCCAGCTCGGCGAGGCTGATCCGGCGCCCTTCGGCGTCCAGATCCAGTGCCTGACCGCCGCACATGCCTAGATAGCCGGACGCGCGGGCCAGGGCACTCAGCATCCGCACCCGGTTGGCCATCAATGTATCGGGCATGGGGTGGTCGGCCAGAATGGAAAACGCCAGGGTCTGCAGGGCATCGCCCGCCAGGATGGCTGTGCCTTCATCGAAGGCCTTGTGTACGGTGGGCTGACCACGACGCAGGTCGTCGTCATCCATGGCGGGCAGGTCGTCGTGCAGGAGGGAGTATGCGTGAATGCACTCCACGGCGGCGGCGGGGCCATCCAGCAGTTCGCTCTTGACGCCCAGCATCTCGCCGACGGCATAGACCAGGAAGGGGCGCACCCGTTTCCCACCGAGCAGCAGGCCGTATTTCATCGCGTCCCGCAGACGTGGCGCCATGGCGGGCAGGGCGTCAAGCTGTGCCGAGAGGCAGTCGTCGATGCGGCGCCGATGCAGGCGGGAGAAATCGTCCAGGGTCACTCACTCCTCTCCTTGTTCTGCTCGAAAGGGGACCGCTTGCTCGCTGCCATCGGCCTGGGTCAGGAGGATCTGGATCTTCTGCTCGGCCTGTTCCAGCTTCTGCTGGCCGGCGCGCACCAGATGGATGCCCTGTTCGAATTGTTTGAGTGCCTCCTCGAGGGGGAGCGAGCCCTGTTCGAGTTGATGCACTATGGTTTCCAGCTCTTCCAGGGTGGCATCAAAACTCAGACGGTCGATTTTTTTACTGGCCATGTCCATCCTCGGGGATTGAAAAAAACGGCTCATCTTAACATCGACCGGCCACAGGGGGGAGGCAGAAAAACGCGGCGTCCTCAAACTATCCTGACCATGGCCGATAAGAACGGGCATGCAACCACGCATTGCCGATCGGCGATTGCGGTGTACCGGGCTTGCTGCCGGGGGCGCAATAGCAGAAAATTCAACGCAATATAATTAGACGGCACGTTCGGCGACAGGAGTAGGGATGTGGATTTAGGGAGTCTGATAGGCTTAGTGCTGGGGTTCGGGGTCGTGGTGTACGGCATGTTGCTGGGCGGCCCCATGAGCATGTATGTGGACATGCCATCGGTCTACATCACCATACTGGGGTCCGTGTTCATCTGCATGATGAAGTTCAACCTCGGTCAGTTTCTGATGGCCTTCAAGGTCGCGGGCAAGGCCTTCATGTACAAGGGGGACAAGCTCGACGATCTCATCACCAAGGCGGTGGAACTGGCGGATGCGGCCCGCAAGGGGGGCTTTCTGGCTCTGGAGGCGGCGGAGATCCCCAATACCTTCATGAAGAAGGGCATCGACATGCTGGTGGACGGCCATGATGCCGACGTGGTGCGTGCGGTGATGGAGAAGGACATCGAACTGACGTCCGAGCGTCACGCCACGGCCATCAAGGTGTTCCGCTCCCTGGGGGATCTCGGTCCGGCCATGGGCATGATCGGTACCCTGGTGGGGTTGGTGGCCATGCTGGCCAACATGAGCGACCCCAAATCCATCGGTCCGGCCATGGCGGTGGCCTTGCTGACGACCCTGTATGGCGCCATCGAGGCCAACATGATTGCCATCCCCATCGCTGACAAGCTGGAACTGCGCAGTGGCGAGGAACAGTTGAGCCGCACCCTGATCCTCGACGCCATCATGGGGATCCAGGATGGACAGAACCCGAGGGTGATCCAGGCCATGTTGCAGAACTACCTGAATCAGTCCAAACGCAACAACGGGACCGAATAGGAGCGCGCAGATGGCAAAGTGCAAGTGCCCGCCTCCCGGATTGCCCGGTTACATGGGAACCTTCGCGGATCTCATGTCCCTGCTGATGTGCTTCTTCGTGCTCTTGCTCTCCTTTGCCGAGATGGATGTGCAGAAGTTCAAGCAGATCGCCGGTTCCATGGAGAAGGCGTTCGGGGTGCAGAACATCCTGGAGGTCAAGGATATTCCCAAGGGAACCTCCGTCATCGCCCAGGAGTTTCGTCCTGGTCGCCCCGAGCCGACGCCTATTGACACCATCATGCAGCAGACCATCGACATGACCCAGACCGAGCTGGATTTCCAGCCTGGGGATGCGGACAAGGCGGGTGGACATGACAAGACCGAAGGCCAGCAGAGCGGTGGCGATACCGCCCAGGAGGCCCAGAAGGCGCAGGAACAGTCCAACACCCTGGCCAAGGCACTGGCGGAGCAGATGCAGGCCCAGATCCAGGATGGGGCCATCGAGATAGAGGCGCTGGGTCAGCAGATCATCATTCGCATTCGCGAGAAAGCGGCGTTCCCGGCGGGATCCGCCTTCCTGCAACCCCAGTTCTGGCCGGTGATCCGCAAGGTGGCAGCGCTGCTCAAGGATGTGCCGGGGGAGATCACCGTCTCCGGCCACACCGACAATGTGGCCACCGAGGACGAGTTGTTCCAGTCCAACTGGGAGCTTTCATCCCAGCGAGCGGTGGCGGTTGCCCACCAGATGATCAAGGTGCCCGGTTTTGACGGCAATCGTCTGGTGGTGCAAGGGATGGCGGATTCCCAGCCGCTGGTGCCCAACAACAGCCCGGAGAATCGGCGCATGAACCGACGTGTCGAGATCGCCATCATGCAGGGCAAACCGACGGTGTCGGCTCCGCTTGGCGTCTCGGAATCCAAGTAACGCTGGCCCAAAGCGGGATCCCGCTCGCAGGGGCTGACATGGATTTTGTGGCGGCTTCATATTAAGATGCCCCATCCGAACCGACAGCTGCGGCTCTCTTTTGATTGCCGCAGCTTCTCTTTATAAAGCAACCCAGGTTTCGACTATGAATCATACTCCGATGACTGTTCGCGGCGCTGAAAAGCTGCGTCAAGAGCTCGATTATCTCAAGACCGAGCTGCGTCCCCAGATTATCGAAGCGATTGCTGATGCCCGTGAACATGGCGATCTGAAAGAAAATGCCGAATACCATGCCGCCCGCGAGCAGCAGGGTTTCTGTGAAGGCCGCATTCAGGAAATCGAAGGCAAGCTCTCCAATGCCCAGATTATCGATGTCACCAAGATTGCCAACAATGGCCGCGTCATCTTCGGCGCAACCGTGACCCTGCTCAAAAGTGAAACGGAAGAGGAAGTGGTCTACCGCATCGTGGGAGACGACGAGGCGGACATCAAGCAGAACATGATCTCCGTGAACTCCCCCATTGCCCGCGCCCTGATCGGCAAGGAAGTGGATGACGTTGCCATCGTTAAGACGCCGGGTGGCGATGTGGAGTACGAGATCCTGGAAGTTGCCTATCTCTGATTGAACGTCGGGGAAAGAGACAGGGGAGCCGGGCTCCCCTGTTGTCTTTAGTCACCCTGATAGGCCTGGACGAAGGCGTCCTGGTGGCGCTGGAAGAGCCAGTCCCGCAATTGTTCCTGATCCTCCTTGCCCAGTCGGAACTGGACGGCCCAGTCATGGTGATGTTGATTGGCATCCACGTGCCTGATGAGGGTGCCGGTCATGGCCAGGGGAGGGAGATCCTCGATGCGAAGGTATCCGCCAAGTGGATCTCCCTTGGCAGAGGAGTCCGGCAAGCCGGCCACGATAAGACCGCCAAGGGAGAGGCTGTATACCTCGTACTCCGTGTCTTCGGTGCAGAGCACGGCCTTTTCGTCTAGTCGCCAGGCGCGCAGATGGGGCGAACCCAGCTCGGTAATGGTCGGCGCGGCGATGCGCAGCTCGGTGTGGCCCTCCTCTGCCTGGGTGCAGTGGAGCGGGAAACGCAATTGGTAGCCGGCGATGCGGGCTTCGAGTGTCAGAGGCTTGGCTCGCTGCAACAGGCTTTGGAGAGGAAGGGGCAGGGTGCCGCGCAGGTATTGGCTGGTGGCAATGTCTTCATCGTTTCCCAGGTCCCGCGGCATGGCCAGTTCTTCATCGGTGAGGAGCTGATGCTTGTCCATAGTGGGTGTCCACGGCTATTCATCGCAGGTTAAGGGCCTGACCACTATTTTGGCAAGCGACTTGGGAAGAAGGGAAATGAAGGAAAGAGCGAATGCTCTTTCCTGTTACTTGCGCGGCAACTGGATCTTGGGCTCTTTGGCCTGACGGTAGATGGTCAGTACATGGCCCATGCTCTGTACCTTGATGGCGCCGGTCTCGCGAACGATGGCATCCATCACCAGCTGTTTCATCTCACGATCTTCAGACGCAACCTTAACCTTGATCAGCTCGTGGTGGTTCAGGGCCAGATCGATCTCGGCCAGCACCCCTTCGGTCAGACCGTGTTGTCCCAGCAGGACGACCGGCTTCAGACTGTGGGCCAGGCCCTTGAGATACTGTTTCTGTTTATTGTTGAGAATCATGGCAATTTCTTCATAAGTCAGGGTTGAAAGGGGCGTATTCTACCCCCACTTAGCCCTTAATACTAATAACCCTTGTGGTTTTTTAAAGTCGACAATCATGACCCAGAAAAAACGTTCCCCCAGTTCAACCCGCTGGTTAAAAGAACATTTCGACGACCAATACGTCAAGAAAGCCCAGAAGTTGGGACTGCGCTCTCGCGCCGTTTTCAAGATCGATGAGATCCAGGGCAAAGACCGGCTGCTCAAGCCGGGGATGACGGTAGTGGACCTGGGGGCTGCTCCCGGTGGCTGGTCCCAATTTGCCATCGACCAGGTCGGTGACAAGGGGCGCGTCATTGCGTGCGATATTTTGCCGATGGATTCCATTGCCGGTGTCGATTTCCTGCAAGGGGACTTTCGGGAGGAAACTGTACTCGGCGCCTTGCTGGAGCGAGTCGGCCCTGACAAGGTGGATGTCGTCATGTCGGACATGGCGCCCAACATGAGCGGTACCCAGCAGGTGGATCAAGCCCGTGCCATGTACCTGGTGGAACTGGCGCTGGACATGTGCAATCAGGTCCTGAGCAGTAATGGCAGTTTTGTAGTCAAGGTGTTCCAGGGGGAAGGGTTTGATGCCTATCTCAATGAAATACGTAGACTTTTCTCTGTCGTCAAGATTCGAAAACCAGACTCGTCCCGTGCTCGTTCACGAGAAGTCTACATTGTGGCTACCGGTTTTAAACTGTAGTACCCTAACCCTCATCGTTAACTGTCAGTCTGCGAGGTCATTGATTTGAGTGACATGGCGAAAAACCTAATCCTGTGGCTGGTCATCGCCGTCGTGCTGATGTCGGTGTTCAATAGCTTCAGCCCCAGCGATACCACCAGTCGCCAGCTGGACTATTCCAGCTTCGTGAAAGAAGTGACCCAGGAGCAGATCCGTGAAGTGCGGATGGATGGCAAGGTCATCAATGGCGTCAAGCGCACCGGTGAACGTTTCACCACCATCATTCCTGCGCCGGATCCCCAACTGCTCAACGACATGCTCAACCATAACGTCAAAGTGATGGGTGAGAAGCCGGAAGAACCATCTCTGATCACGTCCATCTTCATCTCCTGGTTCCCGATGCTGTTGCTGATCGGTGTCTGGGTCTTCTTCATGCGTCAGATGCAGGGCGGCGGCGGCAAGGGTGCCATGTCGTTCGGCAAGAGCAAGGCTCGCCTGATGAGCGAAGATCAGATCAAGACTACCTTCGCCGACGTAGCTGGTTGTGACGAGGCAAAGGAAGAGGTCAAGGAGCTGGTCGACTATCTGCGTGACCCGACCAAATTCCAGAAGCTGGGTGGCAAGATCCCGACCGGCGTCCTGTTGGTAGGTCCTCCCGGTACCGGTAAGACCCTGCTGGCCAAAGCCATTGCAGGCGAGGCCAAGGTGCCGTTCTTCACCATTTCAGGTTCGGACTTCGTGGAAATGTTCGTGGGTGTCGGTGCCTCCCGTGTGCGTGACATGTTCGAACAGGCCAAGAAATCCTCCCCCTGCATCATCTTCATTGATGAGATCGATGCGGTCGGTCGCCAGCGTGGCGCCGGTCTGGGTGGTGGTCACGACGAACGTGAGCAGACCCTGAACCAGATGCTGGTTGAAATGGATGGTTTTGAAGGCAATGAGGGCATCATCGTCATCGCCGCCACCAACCGTCCCGACGTACTGGATCCTGCGCTGCTGCGTCCAGGTCGTTTCGACCGCCAGGTCGTGGTCGGCTTGCCGGATGTTCGCGGTCGTGAGCAGATCCTGAAAGTGCACATGCGCAAGGTACCGCTGGCGGATGACGTCAATCCGGCGCTGATTGCCCGTGGTACCCCTGGTTTCTCCGGTGCCGATCTGGCCAACCTGGTGAACGAGGCTGCCCTCTTCTCTGCTCGCGAGAGCCGCCGAGTGGTCTCCATGCTGGAGTTCGAAAAGGCGAAGGACAAGATCATGATGGGGGCGGAACGTCGCTCCATGGTGATGAAAGAGTCCGAGAAGGAGATGACGGCCTATCACGAAGCGGGTCACGCCATCATTGGTCGCGTGGTGCCGGATCATGACCCTGTCTACAAGGTCTCCATCATTCCGCGCGGCCGTGCGCTGGGTGTGACCATGTACCTGCCGGAGCAGGACCGCTGGAGCCACTCCAAGCAGCATCTGGAGTCCATGATCTCCAGCCTGTATGGCGGTCGTCTGGCGGAAGAGTTGATCTACGGTGCCGAGAAGGTATCAACCGGTGCATCCAACGACATCGAACGTGCCACCGACATCGCTCGCAAGATGGTCACCCAGTGGGGCATGTCCGAGCGTCTCGGCCCCATGCTTTACGCAGAAGAGGACGGTGAAGTCTTCCTCGGCCGCAGCATGGCCAAGGCCAAGCACATGTCTGACGATACCGCCCGCATCATCGATGCAGAGGTCAAGCAGGTCATCGATCGCAACTACGATCGTGCCAAGCAGATCCTGCTGGACAACATGGATGTGCTGCACACCATGAAAGATGCATTGATGAAGTACGAGACCATCGATGCCAAGCAGATCGATGATCTGATGGCGCGTCGCGAGGTCCGTGCACCGAGCAACTGGCATGATGAGCACGGTGACACCCCGCAAGGTGGTGCCAGCGTGAACAACGGGCCGGAGGCCAAGGCGCCGGCTGAAGAGGGCAGTGCACCTCTGAGTGACATCGACAAGGCGAACGATGTCCCGGCCAAATAAGTTGCCATGATACAAACCCCGGGCTTGCCCGGGGTTTTTCTTTGCACGAAGAGTTTGCCGCTCTTGTTGGAGGTAGTTGAAGCAATGCAGTTAATCAGCAAGGGACGTCCCCTTTCTCTCGACCGTCCCCATGTCATGGGCATTCTCAATGTGACGCCGGACTCCTTTTCAGATGGTGGCCGCTTCAAGCAGATCGATCTGGCGTTGGGTCATGCCCGCGACATGGTGGCCGATGGGGCCACCCTTATCGATATAGGTGGCGAGTCGACCCGCCCGGGCGCCCCCGACGTGAGCGAGCAGGAGGAGCTGGACAGGGTCATCCCCGTGGTGGAGCGCATGGTCGCCGAGCTGGATGTGATGATCTCCCTCGATACCTCCAAGGCGATTGTCATGCGGGAGGGTTGTGCTGCAGGTGGTCACCTCATCAATGATGTCCGCGCCCTGCAAGAGCCGGGAGCGCTGGGCGCGGCGGCCGAGGCTGGCGTACCGGTATGCCTCATGCACATGCAGGGGCAGCCCCGTACCATGCAGGTGGAGCCGCACTATGACGATTTGCTGGGGGAGGTGAGAGCCTTCTTTGACGAGCGGATTGCCGCTTGTCTGGGGGCCGGTATCCCGCGTGAGCATCTGGTACTGGATCCAGGCTATGGCTTTGGCAAGACGCTGGCGCACAACTATCAGCTGCTGGCACAGCAGGCGTCACTGCTCGATTACCAACTTCCGCTCTTGGTGGGCATGTCACGAAAGTCTATGATAGGCAACCTGCTTGACCGCCCGGTAGCCGAGCGGTTGGCTGGTAGTCTGGCCTGTGCCCTGATCGGGTTGCAACATGGCGCCAGGATCATCCGGGTGCACGACGTGCGGGCCACCATGGATGTCTTGCGTACAGGCTGGATGACCATGACGGGACAAGATTTCATATCCAAATAGAAAAACGAGAAACAGACAATGACCAGAAAGTACTTCGGCACCGACGGCGTGCGCGGCAAGGTGGGTGAATACCCGATCACCCCGGATTTCGTCATGAAACTGGGCTGGGCCGCCGGCAAGGTGCTCTCCAAGAAAGGGACCAAGAAGGTGCTGATCGGCAAGGATACCCGTATCTCCGGTTATATGCTGGAGTCGGCACTGGAGGCGGGGCTCTCCGCCGCCGGTCTCAAAGCCATACTGATGGGACCCATGCCCACCCCGGCGGTTGCCTACCTGACTCGCACCTTCCGTGCCGAAGCCGGCATCGTCATCAGTGCATCCCACAACCCCTATTACGACAACGGCATCAAGTTCTTCTCCGCCGACGGCACCAAGCTGCCCGATGATGTCGAGCTGGCCATCGAAGCCGAGCTCGACAACGAACTCAAGTGCGTGGAGTCCGCGGAGCTTGGCAAGGCGCAGCGCATTGATGATGCGGCTGGTCGCTACATCGAATTCTGCAAGAGCACCTTCCCCTCCAATCTGAGCCTGGAAGGGCTGAAAATGGTGGTGGATTGCGGTCATGGTGCCACCTACCACATCGCCCCTTCCGTCTTCCGCGAGCTGGGTGCCGAAGTCATCGCCATCGGCTGCAGCCCGGATGGGCTCAACATCAATGACGGTGTCGGTTCCACCGCACCGGAGGCGCTGGCCGCCAAGGTCCAGGAATGCAAGGCAGATCTCGGCGTCGCCTTCGACGGTGACGGCGACCGTCTGGTGATGGTGGACAGCACTGGTTACATCATCGACGGGGATGAGATCCTCTACATCATCGCCCGGGATGCCCTGCGCCATGGCCGCCTCAAGGGCGGTGTGGTGGGCACCCTGATGGCCAACATGGGGCTGGAGCTGGCGCTTCAGACCCTGGGCATCCCCTTTGCCCGTGCCAAGGTGGGTGACCGCTACGTGCTTGAAATGATGAACGAGAAGGGCTGGCGCATCGGGGGCGAAAACTCCGGTCACATCATCTGCCTGGATCAGACCACCACGGGGGATGGTATCGTCGCCGCCCTGCAGGTGCTGACGGCCATGCGCAGTGCCGAGATGCCGCTGGCCAAATTGCGTTCGGGCATGAGCAAGTTCCCGCAAGTGCTGGTCAATGTGCGCTTCGCCGAAGGCAAGGATCCGCTGACCTCCGGTGCCGTTCAGCAGGAAGTGGCGGCAGTGGAGCAGGAACTGGCCGGCCGTGGCCGGGTGCTGCTGCGCAAATCTGGCACCGAGCCCCTGATCCGGGTCATGGTCGAAGGTGAACACGAACAGCAGGTGCGCGATATGGCAGAGCGCATCGCCAAACAGGTCGAATCGGCGTTTTAATGAACAGACAAGGCGGCTTTTTAGTCGCCTTGGTTGTATCTTGTTCAAACGATTCGAAAATTTGAAAATAGCACTTGTCAGCTGAGCATCCTCTGGATATTATCAGCCCCGCTTTCGCAAGGGAGTTGCCGATGGGACATCGCAAGCCGTTTGTAGCAGCCAACTGGAAGTTACACGGTAGTAGGTCGCAGTTAGAGCAGTTTACGAGTCAGTGCACAGAGTGCATTGATGAAGACGTAGATGTGGTCTTGTGTCCATCCCATGTGCATATCGGTTTCACGGCCGAACTGCTCGGTGAGCAGGGAAGAGTGAAACTGGGGGCTCAGAACGTGAGCCAGCACAGACAAGGCGCTTATACGGGTGAAATCTCGTGTGAGATGCTGGTCGAGGCAGGTTGCCGATATGTACTTGTTGGCCACTCCGAGCGCAGGCGTCTCTTTGGTGAGACCAGTTTTATCGTCGCAGAGAAGTTTGCGGCAGTCAGAGCAGCAGGTCTGATACCCATACTTTGTCTGGGTGAGTCAGGTGCGGCGAGGCAGGCAAGAAGAACCTTTGAGGTGATTGCCGAGGAACTGGACATCGTCATAGAGAAAAATGGCGCGATGGCTTTCGATAATGCTATCATCGCCTACGAGCCAATCTGGGCTGTAGGTACAGGTAAATGCGCCACACCCGAGCAGGCACAAGAGGTTCATTCCTTTATTCGCAGTCGCTTGGCGGAGGATACTCCGGTAATAGGTGAGAAAGTCAGAATCATCTATGGTGGGAGCGTGACACCGGCCAATGCACAAGATTTGTTTGCGCAGCCCGATATTGATGGCGGTCTGATAGGCAGGGCAAGTCTTGATGGCGAGGCGTTTTTAGGAATAGTTGAAGCGGCAAAGGGTGCAAGTTAAATGTACGAGATTCTTTTGGTCGTTTATCTGCTGGTATCGCTGGCTCTGATTGGTCTGGTGATGATTCAGCAAGGTAAAGGGGCTGATATGGGCGCCTCCTTCGGCGCAGGGGCATCGAATACAGTGTTCGGCTCCGGTGGTTCAGGAAGTTTCCTGACCCGCACAACAGCGATTTTGGCTACTCTGTTTTTCTTGATTAGTCTGGTTCTGGGTTCCATGTCCAGCAACAAGGTCAAACAGGGTAGTGAATGGGAAAATCTGCAACAGACTCAACAAGTTGAGCAGAGCAAAGCGCCAGTGAAGAAAGATACTGACGTTCCAGAGTAAGAGTTTTGCCGTGGTGGTGGAATTGGTAGACACGCTATCTTGAGGGGGTAGTGCTCTAGGGTGTGCGGGTTCGAGTCCCGCCCACGGCACCAATTAAGTAGTGAACCCGGGTAACCGGGATGTTATAGCCGCTGAGTCTTGTCTCGCGAGAGTGAAGTGGCTATAATCTCGCACGATTTCGGACGCGGGGTGGAGCAGCATGGTAGCTCGTCGGGCTCATAACCCGAAGGTCGTCGGTTCAAATCCGGCCCCCGCAACCAAATTTCACGCATTTCCTACGCTCAGGAAGGCGGTCGCTGCGAGGCGACAATCAGGGTAAAGCGCCAAGCCCCGATTTGACATCGGGGCTTTTTGTTATGTGCAATTTACTCTGAATCTATTTCTATCTGGGCTATATGCCCTTTTTTCGTTTTTCGGAGGGTGACTTTGGCTACGTTGGAACAACGTTTGACCGATCTGCTCGAGGCTCCGGTCGTTGCCTTGGGTTTTGAACTGTGGGGTATCGAGTTTATCCGTGCGGGTAAGCACTCGACCTTGCGCGTTTTCATCGACTCGGAGCAAGGCGTGACGGTGGAAGACTGTGCCGAGGTGAGCCGCCAGGTCGGCGCCATCATGGATGTCGAAGATCCCATCACCGAGGAGTACTACCTTGAGGTGTCTTCCCCGGGTCTGGATCGTCCACTGTTCAAGGTCGCCCAGTTCGAAAAATACGTTGGCCAGGAGGCGGCGGTAACGCTTCGGATGGCAACAAACAACCGCCGCAAGTTCAAAGGCGTAATCAAAGCCGTGCAGGGGGACATGATCACTCTGACGGTAGATGGTAAGGACGAGGTGTTGGCTTTCACCAATATCCAAAAAGCGAACATAGTGCCGAACTTTGGTTAACGAGGCTATCGGATATGAATAAAGAGATTTTGCTGGTCGTTGACGCTGTGTCCAACGAGAAGGCTGTCCCCCGCGAGAAGATTTTCCAGGCTCTGGAGACTGCGCTGGCGACTGCGACCAAGAAAAAATACGAAGGCGAGATTGAAGTGCGTGTCGAGATCGATCGCAAGACCGGTGACTATGACACCTATCGCCGTTGGGTAGTGGTGGCCGATCAGGCTTCCATGGAGAACCCGTACGGGGAAATCACTCTCGAAGCCGCTCAGATCGAGCAGCCGGATATCCAGATCGGCGACTATGTGGAAGACCAGATTGACTCTGTGACTTTCGACCGTATCACCACCCAGACCGCCAAGCAGGTCATCGTGCAGAAAGTGCGCGAGGCCGAGCGTTCCCAAGTCGTTGACCAGTTCAAGGACAAGGAAGGCACCATCATCAGCGGCGTGGTCAAGAAGAGCAACCGCGACAACGTGATCCTGGATCTGGGCAGCAATGCCGAAGCCGTGATCTTCCGTGACGACATGCTGCCCCGTGAGACCTTCCGTCCCGGCGACCGTATCCGTGGCCTGCTCTACGCCGTGCGTCCGGAAGCCCGTGGTTCCCAGCTGTTCGTCAGCCGCTCCAGCCCGGACTTCCTGAAAGAGCTGTTCCGCATCGAAGTGCCGGAAATCGGCGAAGAGATGATCGAAATCATGGGCGCCGCCCGTGATCCGGGTTCCCGCGCCAAGATCGCGGTCAAGACCAACGATCGTCGTATCGACCCGATCGGTGCCTGTATCGGCATGCGTGGTGCCCGCGTTCAGGCCGTCTCCGCCGAGCTGAGCGGTGAGCGTGCCGACATCGTGCTGTACGATGACAACCCGGCCCAATACGTGATCAACGCCATGGCGCCAGCCGATGTGGCCTCCATCATCGTCGATGAAGACAACCACACCATGGACATCGCCGTGGAAGCCGCCAACCTGGCCCAGGCCATCGGCCGCAACGGTCAGAACGTGCGTCTGGCCTCCCAGTTGACCGGTTGGGAACTGAACGTGATGACCGTCGAGGACATGCGTGCCAAGCACCAGGCCGAGAACGACCGCATCCTGACGCTGTTCACCAGCACCCTCGATATCGACGACGATTTCGCCGGCCTGCTGATGGAAGAGGGCTTCTCCACCCTGGAAGAGATCGCCTTCGTCCCGGTCAACGAGCTGCTGGCCATCGACGGTCTGGATGAAGACATGGTCGAAGAGCTGCGCAAGCGTGCCAAGGATGCCCTGACCACCAAGGCCCTGGCCAAAGAAGAATCCTTTGAAGGCGTCGAGCCTTCCGAAGAACTGCTCAATCTCTCCGGCCTCGGCCGTGAAATGGCCTATGCCCTGGCCGCTCGCGGTGTCGGCACCCTGGAAGATTTGGCAGAGCAAGGTATCGATGACCTTGCCGACATCGAAGAGTTGACCGCCGAGAAGGCTGGTGAGCTCATTATGGCTGCTCGCAATATCTGTTGGTTCGGAGAAGAGCAGTCTGAATAAGGTCAAACGGAGGAAAATGAATGGCAGAAGTATCAGTTAAGCAACTTGCCACTGACATCGACACGCCGGTTGATCGTCTTCTCCAGCAGTTTGTCGATGCCGGCATCGTGAAGAGCAAGGCCGACGACATGGTCAGCGAGTCTGAGAAACAGACTCTACTGGCACATCTGAAGAAACAGCATGGAGGTGACGAGGTCACCGCACCTGCTCGCATGACCTTGCAGCGCAAGACCAAGAGCACTCTGAGTGTTCAGGGGACTGGTGGCAAGAACAAGGAAGTGCAGGTAGAAGTGCGCAAGTCTCGCACCTATGTAAGACGCTCGGCGCTGGAAGATGAACAGCGCCAGGCGGAAGCCGAGGAAACAGCGCGTTTGGAAGCAGAAGAAAAAGCTCGTCGCGAGGCCGAAGAGAAGGCCCGCCTCGACGCTGAAGAGAAGGCTCGCCGTGAGGCTGAGCAGGCTCGTCGTGAAGCTGAGGAAAAGGCGCGGATCGAGGCACAACAGAAGGCTCGACAGGCTCAACAGCCCGCCAAAGCAGCCGGTAGCACAGCTCAGCAAGAGGCAGAAAAGATGGCCAAGCGCGAAGCAGAAGAACTGAAGCGCCAACAGGAACAGACAGCTTTGCAAAAAGCTGAAGAACTCGCCGCGAAGAAAGCCGAAGAGGCTCGCATCATGGCGGAACAGAATGCGGCCCGCTGGGCTGAAGAAGAAGCGGCTCGCGCCAAAGAGAGCAGCGATTACCATCTGACCACCAACAAGCACGCGCAAGCGGCCGAAGATGAGTTGGATCGTAAGGAAGAGACCAGCCGTCGCACGGCTGCCGCTGCCAAGGCGCCGAAGAAAGTCGGCCGTCGCGAAGACGACCGCAATGACCGCAACTCCCGCGATCCCCGTGCCCGCAAAGGCAAGCGTGGCAAGATGGCCATGCCGAACGCCATGAAACACGGCTTCAACAAGCCGGCTGCAGTGGTCAACCGTGACGTCGTCATCGGCGAGACCATCACAGTGGCGGAGCTCGCCAACAAGATGGCCGTCAAGGGCGTTGAAGTCATCAAGGTGATGATGAAGATGGGTGCCATGGCCACCATCAACCAGGTGATCGACCAGGAGACCGCTCAGCTGGTCGCCGAGGAGATGGGTCACAAGGTGGTGCTGCGCCGTGAGAACGAGCTGGAAGAGGCGGTACTTAGCGATCGTGACGAGACCTCCGAAGCCAAGCCGCGTGCGCCGGTCGTGACCATCATGGGTCACGTCGATCACGGCAAGACTTCGCTCCTGGACTACATCCGTAAAGCCAAGGTCGCCGCGGGCGAAGCCGGTGGCATTACCCAGCACATCGGTGCGTACCACGTCCAGACCGACAGCGGGATGATCACCTTCCTGGATACCCCGGGTCACGCGGCGTTTACCTCCATGCGTGCTCGTGGTGCCAAGGCGACCGACATCGTTGTGCTGGTTGTTGCAGCTGACGACGGCGTGATGCCGCAAACCATCGAAGCTATCCAGCACGCCAAGGCGGCCGGTGTGCCGCTGGTTGTTGCGGTGAACAAGATCGACAAGCCGGAAGCGGATCCGGATCGCGTCAAGACCGAGCTGGCCCGTTACAACGTCATGTCCGAAGACTGGGGTGGCGATTGCCAGTTCGTGCACGTCTCCGCCAAGTCTGGCGAAGGCATCGACGACCTGCTGGAAGCCATCCTGATCCAGGCCGAAGTCCTGGAGCTGAAAGCCGTGGTTGACGGCATGGCCAACGGCGTCGTGATCGAATCCTTCCTGGATAAAGGTCGTGGTCCGGTTGCCACCGTGCTGGTACAGGAAGGTACTCTGCGTCAGGGCGACATCGTGCTGTGTGGTCTTGAGTACGGCCGGGTTCGCGCCATGCGTGACGAACTGGGTCGCGAGATCAAGGAAGCCGGTCCCTCTCTGCCAGTGGAAATCCTCGGCCTGTCCGGCGTTCCCTCTGCCGGTGACGAAGCCACGGTCGTGCGTGACGAGAAGAAAGCCCGTGAAGTGGCGCTCTACCGTCAGGGCAAGTTCCGCGAAGTCAAGCTGGCTCGCCAGCAGAAGGCCAAGCTTGAAAACATGTTTGCCAACATGACCGAGGGCGAAGTGTCCGAAGTGAACGTGGTGATCAAGGCCGATGTACAAGGCTCTGTGGAAGCGATCTGCGATGCGCTGGTCAAACTCTCCACCGACGAAGTGAAGGTGAAGATCGTGGGTTCCGGCGTAGGTGGCATCACCGAAACCGACGCGACCCTGGCCGCGGCTTCCAGCGCCATCCTGGTGGGCTTCAACGTCCGTGCCGACGCTTCTGCGCGCAAGGTCATCGAATCCGAGAGCCTGGATCTGCGTTACTACTCCGTCATCTATGACCTGATCGACGAAGTGAAGCAGGCCATGAGCGGCAAGCTGGCTCCTGAGTATCGTCAGGAGATCATCGGTCTGGCTGAAGTGCGTAGCGTCTTCAAGTCGCCGAAGTTCGGCGCCGTTGCCGGCTGTATGGTTACCGAAGGTGTGGTCAAGCGTTCCAACCGCATTCGCGTTCTGCGTGACAACGTGGTTATCTATGAAGGCGAGCTGGAATCCCTGCGCCGCTTCAAGGATGACGTCAACGAAGTTCGCAACGGCTACGAGTGTGGTATCGCGGTCAAGAACTACAACGACGTGCGCGAAGGCGACCAGATCGAGGTGTACGAGACCGTTGAAATCCAACGGACTCTGTAAGCCGAGCGTTAGACAAAATAGGGGGCCGCGGCCCCCTTTTATCGCAGGATAGAATATGGCCAGAGAATTCAGCCGGACCCGTCGGGTCGGACAGCAGATCCAGCGTGAAATCGCGCTGATCCTGCAGCGCGAGGTGAAAGACCCGCGCATCGGCATGGTGACCGTCTCCGACGTGGAGGTCTCCAAGGACCTCAACTATGCCAAGGTTTATGTCACCTTCTTGCAACTGGAGAATGACGCCGAGCGCATCAAGGAAGGGCTCAAGGGCCTGACCGAGGCTGCCGGTTACATCCGCAGCCTGTTGGGCAGCGCCATGCGTCTGCGGGTGGTGCCCGAGCTGCGTTTCTACTACGACCAGACCCTGGTCGAGGGGATGCGCCTCTCCAACCTGGTGACCAACACTGTGCGTGAAGACAAGCGTCGCATGACTGAAGCCGGTCGTGACGAAGAGCAATCCGCACCGGATGACACGACTGAGGATAACGCCTGAGATGTCTCGTAGACGTCGTTTCAAAGGCCGTGACGTACACGGCATCCTGCTGCTGGACAAACCGACCGGCCTGACTTCCAACGATGTGTTGCAGAAGGTCAAGCGGATCTACAACGCCGCCAAGGCTGGCCATACCGGCGCCCTGGACCCCCTGGCCACCGGCATGTTGCCGATCTGCCTCGGGGAGGCCACCAAGTTCTCCCAGTATCTGCTGGAAGCGGACAAGCGCTATGAGGTGACCGCCAAGCTGGGCGAGCGCACTAATACCAGCGACTCCGACGGCGAGGTGGTTTCCACCCGCCCGGTGAGCGTGGCGGTGGGCACCCTGATCGAGGCGCTGGACCAGTTCCGCGGCCCCATCATGCAGGTGCCGTCCATGTACTCCGCCCTCAAGCACAACGGCCGCCCGCTCTACGAATATGCCCGTGAAGGGATCGAGATCGAGCGGGAAGCCCGTCCCATCACCATCTTCGAACTCAAGCTGCTCGGCTTCGAGGGGAACGAGGTGAAGCTGGAAGTGCATTGCAGCAAGGGTACCTATATCCGCTCCCTGGTGGACGATCTGGGGGAAGTGCTGGGCTGCGGCGCTCACGTCACCCAGCTGCGTCGCACCCAGGTGGCGAGCTACCCCTACGAGCGGATGCTGACCCTGGAGCAGCTCGAGTGTATCTTCGAGCAGGCCAAGGCCGAAAGCATTCCGCCACGGGAGCAGCTGGATCCCCTGTTGCTGCCGATGGACACCGCCGTGGCCTCTCTGCCCGAGGTGAACATGCTGGTCGCCGTGGCCGCCTATGTGAACCAGGGTCAGGCCGTGCAGGTGGCAGGTAGCCCCCAAAGCGGCCAGGTCCGCATGACGGTTGGCCCGGAGCGCGAATTTATCGGGGTTGGCGAGATCGATGACGAGGGGCGCGTGGCGCCCAAGCGTCTTGTTCGCTACCACGACGAGGAGTGATCCTCAGGCGGTATCGGTCTGTCACGCGTCTTTCCCGTTGCGAAAAGGGGCAGGGACGATTATGATACCGCCCTCATTTCACGGCTGAATTAGAGATTGGCTGTGAACCTTTAAACACTCTACTGGAGTAATACCATGTCTCTAAATGCTGAGATCAAAGCTCAAATCGTTGCCGACAACGCTCGTGGCGCCAACGACACCGGTTCCCCCGAAGTGCAAGTTGCCCTGCTGACTGCCCAGATCAACCATCTGCAAGGTCACTTCAAGGAGCACGCCAAGGATCACCACGGTCGTCGCGGTCTGCTGCGCATGGTTTCCCAGCGTCGTAAGCTGCTGGACTACCTGAAGCGTAAAGACGTTCAGCGTTACGCTGCTCTGATCGCCAAGCTGGGTCTGCGTCGTTAATCGACCATCAGATTTCGCAAAAAAGGGGAACCGCGAGGTTCCCCTTTTTTATTGCCCGTTTCAAACAGGATGCAGGCCGTTGCCTGCCTCACAGAATTGACGTCCGCGCTTACCTTTTGATGCGAATCAAGTATACTTGCACGCGAATTTAAAGCGCCAAATTGTTAAAAGGAAATTCACGTGAATCCTATTGTAAAGTCATTCCAGTACGGTCAACACACCGTCACACTGGAAACCGGTGTGATGGCCCGTCAAGCCACTGCGGCCGTCATGGTCAGCATGGACGATACCTGTGTCTTCGTGACTGTCGTTGGCAAGAAAGAGGCCGATCACGGCCGTGATTTCTTCCCGCTGACCGTCAACTATCAGGAGCGTACCTATGCTGCTGGTCGTATCCCGGGTGGTTTCTTCCGTCGTGAAGGCCGTCCGAGCGAGGGTGAGACCCTCATCTCCCGTCTGATCGACCGTCCCATCCGTCCGCTGTTCCCGGAAGGCTTCCTCAATGAGGTTCAGGTGGTTGCCACCGTCATGTCCGTGAACCCGGCCGTTTCTCCCGACATCGTTGCCATGATCGGTGCCTCCGCGGCCCTGGCCATCTCCGGCATCCCGTTCGGCGGCCCGATCGGTGCAGCCCGCGTGGGTTACATGAACGGCCAGTACGTGCTGAACCCGACCACCACCGAACTGCCCCAGAGCGATCTGGATCTGGTGGTTGCCGGTACTGCCAATGCGGTGCTGATGGTGGAATCCGAAGCGGCCATCCTCTCCGAAGAGGTGATGTTGGGCGCCGTGGTCTACGGTCACGAGCAGATGCAGACCGTGATCAACGCCATCAATGAATTCGCTGACGACGTCGGTACCAAGCCCTGGGACTGGACCCCGCCTGCCGTCAACGAAGCGCTGAAAGCCAAAGTTGCCGAACTGGCCACAGCTGAGCTGGGTGAAGCCTACCGCATCACCGAGAAGGCTGTTCGCTACGAAACCATCGCTGCCATCAAGGGCCGCGTGGTCGAGCAAGTCATCGCATCCGGCGTGGAAGAAGATGCCAAGAAGATCGGCGAAGAGTTCCACAGCCTGGAGAGCCGCATCGTCCGTGGTCGCGTCGTACGTGGTGAGCCGCGTATCGACGGTCGCGATCCGGAAATGATCCGCGCCCTCTCCGTCGGTACCGGCATCCTGCCCCGTGCCCACGGTTCTGCCCTGTTCACCCGTGGTGAAACCCAGGCCATCGTGGTGGCCACGCTGGGTACCGAGCGTGACGCCCAGAACATCGACGAGCTGACCGGCAACCGCGCCGATCGCTTCATGCTGCACTACAACTTCCCGCCCTACTGCGTCGGCGAGACCGGCATGATGGGCAGCCCGAAGCGTCGTGAGATCGGTCACGGCCGTCTGGCCAAGCGCGGCGTTGCTGCCGTGATGCCGAGCGCCGCCGAGTTCCCGTACGTGGTGCGCGTGGTCTCTGAAATCACCGAATCCAACGGCTCCTCCTCCATGGCGTCTGTCTGTGGTTCCTCCCTGGCGCTGATGGATGCCGGTGTGCCGATCAAGGCCTCCGTTGCCGGTATCGCCATGGGTCTGGTGAAGGAAGAAGAAGGTTTCGTCGTGCTGTCCGACATCCTGGGTGACGAAGATCACCTGGGCGACATGGACTTCAAGGTAGCCGGTACCAGCGAAGGTGTGACCGCGCTGCAGATGGACATCAAGATCGAAGGCATCACCAAAGAGATCATGGAGATAGCGCTGAAGCAAGCTCGTGGCGCTCGTCTGCACATCCTGAAAGTGATGGACGAAGCTATCCAGGCTCCCCGTGCCCAGATCTCCGATTTCGCACCGCGCATCCACACCATCAAGATCAATCCTGAGAAGATCAAGGATGTGATCGGCAAGGGTGGTTCCGTGATCCGTGCACTGACCGAAGAGACCGGCACCAACATCGAGCTGGATGATGACGGTACCGTTCGCATCTCCGCCGTGGCCAACGAAGCCGCCATGGAAGCGATCCGCCGCATCGAGGCCATCACCGCCGAGATCGAAGTGAACCGCATCTACGAAGGCAAGGTCGTGCGCCTGGCTGACTTCGGCGCCTTCGTCAACATCCTGCCGGGTAAAGACGGTCTGGTGCACATCTCCCAGATCACCGATGCCCGCGTACAGAACGTGGCCGACTTCCTGAAAATCGGTGACGTGGTGAAGGTGAAGGTACTGGAAGTGGACCGTCAGGGCCGTGTGCGTCTCTCCATCAAGGAAGCGAACGCACCGACCGAAGCGGCTGCTGCTCCTGCTGCCGTTGCCGTCGAAGAGCCGGCTGCCGAATAAGGCTGCCGTATGTGAAAGAGCCGACCCTTGGGTCGGCTTTTTTGTGCCTGTCGCCCGGCATGGCGCAGATTGTCTCCTTGTTCCTTTTGGCGCCCCTTGATATAAGGGACGACCCCGCTTCGTTGGCAAAAGGAATTGCAGCATGTCATGGGCCTACCTCAGGCAGTTTCCTTCCCTGGTCTGGATCGTCATCCTGGGCACTTTCATGGTGCGTACCACCTTCTTCATGGTCTGGCCCTTTCTCTCCATCCTGCTCTACCGTGACTACGGACTTTCGGCGACCCTGATAGGCCTGATCCTGGGGGCCACGGCGGCGCTTTCCACTCTCGTCAGCTTCTATGGCGGCTGGCTCTCGGACAAATGGGGGCGGCGCAACATCCTGCTGTTCGGCTGCCTGGTTTCCGCCGCCAGCGTGGCCCTGCTCGGCCTCTCCCACCAGGTGGGCTGGCTGGCACTCGGGGTGATCGGCAGCGGACTCTCCTACGGGCTCATCGACTCACCGGGCAAGGCACTGATGGCCGACAATCTGGCCGAGCCCAAAGCCCGTGAGCTGGCGCTGCACCTGCGTTATTTCCTGCTCAACCTGGGGGCGGCCATCGGTCCTCTGCTCGGCGTCACCTATGGCCTGAGCGCGCGTCAGGAGACCTTCCTGTTGCTCAGTGCCAGCTATCTGCTGCTTGGCATGGTCTTTGTCATCGGGTTCAGGCTGGCGGGTTGCCACACCAGCCAGGCGGCCGGGCCCGGCATGCGTGCCGTGCTGCGGGTGCTCTGGCAGGACAGGGGATTTCTGCTGCTGATCATGGCCAATCTGCTGCTGATGCTGGTCTACGCCCAGTTCGAGTCGCCCCTCATCCAGTTTCTGACCCGCGCGGGGACGCCGGAGGTGGAGCGGCTCATCGGCTGGCTGGTGACGACCAACGCGCTGACCATAGTGATGCTGCAGTTCCCCCTGCTGCACCTGACTGCCCGCTGGTCCACGCGGCGCAAGCTGCAACTCGGGGTGGCGCTCTTTCTCGGCGCCCAGTTGCAGTTTGCGCTGGGGGATACCGCCATCTGGTGGCACTGGATAGTGGCGGTGATCCTCCTGAGCGTCGGGGAGTGCATCCTCTTCCCCTTGCTCAATGTGCTGATCGATCAGATGGCGCCTGGTCATTTGAAGGGGAGCTATTTCGGGGCGGCCTCCATCTCCGGACTCGGGGTGGCCATGGGGGCCTTGCTGGGAGGCTGGGTGCTGGCCCACTGGGGCGGGAGCTGGCTTTACGCCCTGATGGCGCTGCTCTGCCTGGTGATCCTGATGCTCTATGGTCTGAGTACCCGGACCTCGCGCACTGCGCTGGTCCGGGCCGGGCCCTGACGGCTAGAAGGTCAGCACCTTGTCGGCGGCCAGAGTCCATTGAGCCAGCAAGGGGAGGGTGCCTATCTCTATGCCCTCGACAAGGGGCAGCGGGGTGATGCCGCGCGCATCGGTGCAGCTCTTGCAAAGCCGGATCCGGGTGCCCTGAGCCAGCAGTATCTCCAGCATCTGGCGCAGGTTGTAGCCCTCGGCCGGAGCCTGCCCGGCCAGAGCAGCAGTGACGGCATCCGACATCAGGAAGAGGTTGAGGTCTACCTTCCCCTCCTCTTTGAGGGCGATGCCGAGGCGCAGGGCATTGAACAGGGACTCGCTGCCATAGGGGGCGCCGTTGGCAATGATGAGAATGTGTTGGGTCATGTGGCTCTCCTGATTGAAAGGGCCATTGTAGCCTCGGCGAAAGCGGCCCGGCATGATGCAGAGCACACTCTGTCGTAGCCCGGCCCCGTGTGTCTTGACCTCACACAGGGAGTCAGGTCTCATGGACGGCCATCCAGTATGACAGAACAAAGAGGTTGTTATGTGGAAGAGCGCCGGAATAGGCTTATTGTTGTTGGCCGGACAAGCCTATGGTAGTGAAAACATCGGCTGCAAGGCCAGAGAGCAGGCCGTGACGGATCAGCTTGCGTTCGCCAGGGCGCACAACAACCAGGAGCAGGTAGCCGGCCTTGAGCGGGCACTGCGCAACCTGGAGGCCCATTGTACCTATGCCGGGCTCCTTGAGGAGCAGCAACGCAAGGTGGTCAAGCAGAGGGAAGAAGTGGAAGAGCGGCTAGCCGAGTTGCAGAGCGCACGGGTATCGGGCAAGCCGGACAAGATTGCGAAGAAGCAGTCCAAGCTGGAGGAGTCCCAGGCCGAGTTGCTGGAAGCCCAGCGCGAACTCGAGGCGCTGCAAAAACTGGTCAAACCCTGAGGGAAGGGCAGCGCAATAGAAAAAGCCGGGCATGCCCGGCTTTTTCTATTTTTGGATAATGCACTCCGCGCGTGTCAGACGCGGACTGCCTGTGCATCCGCACGAATTTCTCCATCAACTGATCTTCGGTTTCCACCCTATGGACGGGATCCCGGAGGATGCCGTCCATGGGGCGCAGACGCTGATACAGGCTTACTGCCTGTGCATCCGCACGAACTTCTCTATCAACTGATCTTCGGTTTCCACCCTATGGACGGGATCCCGGAGGATGCCGTCCATGGGGCGCAGACGCTGATGCAGGTGCTACAGCTACTGCCTGTGCATCCGCACGAACTTCTCCATCCGCTGATCTTCGGTTTCCAACCTATGGACGGGATCCCGGAGGATGCAGTCCCTGTAGAGCAGACGCTGATGCAAGTGTTACTGCTACTGCTACTGCCTGTGCATCCGCACGAACTTTTCCATCAGCTGATCTTCGGTTTCCACGTGGGCGGGATCCCAGATGATGCAATCGATAGGGCAGACGCTGATGCAGGTCGGCTTCTCATAGTGGCCGACGCATTCGGTGCAGCGATCCGGGTCTATCTCGTAGATCTTGCTCCCCAGGGTGATGGCCTGGTTCGGACACTCCGGATCGCACATGTCACAGTTGATGCACTTGTCGGTGATGAGCAGTGCCATCTCAGGCCGCCGAGTGAGGTTGACGGGTATCCTCGCGCTCGCCGAGGTTACGCAGCAGGATGCCGTAATTCACGTCGATCTCCTTGGGAACCGGCACGTAAACCACATGGCCGTTGCCCGGCGCGGTGTCGATGAGCTCGCCCTTGCGGTTTTGCATCTGCTCCAGGTTGAAGCTGAGGTTGCCCTGGGGGGTCATCAGCTCCAGGCTGTTGCCCAGCAGGAACTTGTTCTTCACCTCGACCTCGACCATGTCACCGTTGCGACCGGTGATCTCGCCGACGAACTGCTGGGTGTCGGAGACGGAGTAACCGTAGTCGTAGTTCTGGTATTCGCTGTGGTTGTGACGGCGCAGGAAGCCCTCGGTGTAGCCGCGGTGGGCCAGGTTCTCGAGGGTGCCCATCAGGGTCGGATCGAACGGACGGCCAGCCACCGCATCGTCGATGGCCTTGCGATAGACCTGGGCGGTACGGGCGCAATAGTAGAAGGACTTGGTACGGCCTTCGATTTTCAGGGAATGAACGCCCATTTTGGTCAGGCGCTCGACGTGCTCGACGGCGCGCAGATCCTTGGAGTTCATGATGTAGGTGCCGTGCTCGTCTTCAAACGCAGTCATGAACTCGCCCGGGCGGTTGGACTCCTCCAGCAGCACCAGGGCATCGGTTGGCTTGCCTGCGCCCAGGGTCGGATCCACCTTTTGCACGGCGATGGGCTCCTGGCGGTGGACGATCTGGCCCACGTCATCTTCCTTGCCCTCGTGCACCTTGTACTCCCAGCGGCAGGAGTTGGTGCAGGTGCCCTGATTGGGGTCACGCTTGTTGATGTAGCCGGAGAGCAGGCAGCGGCCGGAGTAGGCCATGCACAGCGCCCCGTGGACGAAGACTTCCAGTTCCATCTCCGGCACCTGCATGCGGATCTCCTCGATCTCGTCGAGAGACAGCTCGCGGGAGAGGATGGCACGGGTCAGGCCCATCTGATGCCAGAACTTCACCGTGGCCCAGTTGACCGCGTTGGCCTGTACCGAGAGGTGGATAGGCATGTCGGGGAAGGCTTCGCGCATCATCATGATGAGGCCGGGGTCTGACATGATGAGTGCATCTGGCTTCATGTCCACCACGGGGCGCATGTCGCGGATGAAGGTCTTGAGCTTGGAGTTGTGGGGCTGGATGTTGGCCACCACATAGAACTGCTTGCCGAGGGCATGGGCCTCGTTGATGCCGAGCTGCAGATTCTCGTGATCGAATTCGTTGTTGCGCACCCGCAGGCTGTAGCGCGGCTGGCCCGCATAGACGGCGTCTGCGCCATAGGCATAGGCGTAGCGCATGTTCTTGAGGGTCCCGGCAGGGGAGAGCAATTCTGGTCTGAACATGTTGGACTCTTTTATCTGATTGCAAATCAGGACGACTCTACCTAATAGAGTCTAATAAACAATAACTTAACGCACTTTTCTTTGCGTGTATAGTCGTGTGTAGTTGGGGGCTCCCAACACGTCAAGATTTTACCACCAAACCAAGCTGCCAGCCACGCACACCGCTTTGCTGAGTTGATTTAAGGTGCACAACCGCGAGCAGAGAGGAAGATCGCAAAACAATATGGGGACATATCAGCTGCTATCTATAGAGGGTCATCCTGATTCATCAGTTCATCGTGACTGACAGCGGATAAGCTATTTGGAAAGGGTTAACTCGTGGATTCGAAATCAATAGACGACACTATGGGCCCAATGCAGCACATGCTGCAAAATCACAAGATCCTTCCGAAAAGAAAATGAGCACCCGCTAGAGAGCCCATCTCGACGGATTACTGTAGAGCAATCCAGCAGCAATAAATCCGGCCTGAGGTTTTTCAGCCTGGAGCGGCACCTCATTACTAGCTCTGCTGTTCTGCTGCATGTGTTATATTCGGCTCAAACATTGAGCTGAATGATGGGCTGGGTCGGCTCATTATTGAGACCCTAGCACGTTGGATGAGGAAATAATGGAACCATTTTGGATTTGGCAACAAGCAGATTGGCCCCATTTTCGTTGGCGGGATAGCGAGATATTGCCCAGATTACGGCATGCTCAACGCAGGCTGGGAATGCTAATAGGTAGTCATTCCAGATTGGGGAACTCCGACCAAACGTTGGATACGTTACTGGCTAACATCATCTCCTCATCCGCTATCGAAGGCGAACGTCTCAATGCCCAATCCGTGCGATCTTCCCTGGCTAGGCGGTTAGGGAGCTCACAAACTCAGTCCTATCCAGTATCAGAGCGCTCAGAGGGGCTCGCGGCCATGATGCTGGATGCCATCGACAACCATGAACAACCACTGACAATTGAACGACTTTACCAATGGCATCGTTGGCTGTTCCCTGTCAACGAATGGTCGGTACAGCCAATGAACGTAGGGCAGTTGCGAGGAGATGAGCCGATGCTGGTTGTCTCTGGGCGTGTTGATCGCCCTACCGTGCATTTTGAGGCACCGCCCAGAGCAACTCTGGACGATCAACTGGCCGAGTTCATCCCCTGGTTTAACCAGACTCAGCATGACCCCACGATGGATCCACTGCTTCGTGCGGCGATCTGTCATTTCTGGTTCGTGACCCTGCATCCCGTTGATGATGGCAATGGGCGGCTCACGCGGGCATTGACCGATCTCGCGCTGTCACAGGCTGACAGCCACAGCATCCGTTTGTATGCCATGTCAGTTGCTATTCTAGAACGGCGGGCTGACTACTATTGGGCACTGGAGTCAACACAGAAGGGCACGCTGGATATTACCTCCTGGCTATGTTGGTTCCTCGACACACTGGATTACTCCATAGAGCTGGCATTACAGGTTATTGCTCGTTCTCTTGCCAAGGCTCATTTTTGGTTGCGGCACTGTCATGACAGTCTGAGTCCAGAGCAAACCAAAGTGCTGAATCGTTTACTGGATGGCGGCGAACAGGGTTTTGAAAATGGCATCAGTGCCAGTCAATATCAAAAAGTCGCCGGAGTCAGCAAGGCGACTGCCACACGCCATCTGGCTGAACTGGTGGAGAGGGGATGCATTGAGAAATTACCTGGTGGCGGACGCAATACACGCTATCAGATCTGCTTGCACACCGAGGGAGTTTGAAAAAGCATCGCCATGGGGCGTTAATTTCATCTGGTAGATGAGAGCTGCGATTGGTGTACAAATGACGCTATTTAGTTAAATGTTGACGCCATGATGTGTGCCGTCAGGCATATGAACGAATAGACTTAACCGACAGTCATGGCTCTCAACTAATCTGTTGAGTGATAACAAACTATCGAGAACATCGGGATCTATTGCAGGAACATCACCAGGCCCGAGATTTGAAAGCAGTTTGGTCACACTGAGACGTACCAGTTGCTCTTCGGCCAGCGCCTTGGCTCTCTGGACAACCTCGGGTGATTCGGATGAAATCATATCCTCCAATGTCCTCCCCATACGGTGCTCCTACTACAGATAGAATTAAAGGCCCACGCCGAGCAGGCATGGGCTCTCAGCATTAGATCAAGAAGTCATCCAGTGCTTTTCCAGCCGCAACAGCGTCTGCAATGGCCTTGGGCATGCGCCCCTGGCCAGTCCATGTCTTCTCCTGACCGCCTTCGGTGTACTTGTATTTTGCAGGACGGGGAGCGCGTTTGGCTTTGTTGGCTGAACCATCAGCTTTCGCTGGAGCCGCAGTGCCAACCAGCTCACTCGGATCTATGCCCGCTTGTTTCAGCAGCTCGGTAAACTCAGCCAGTTTTTGCAGGCGTTCAGCTGACTCTTCTCTCAATTTGCTCTCTTGCTGCTCACGTTCGGCATAGATTTCGTCAAATTTGTCTTTAGCCTCGACCAACTGCTCATAAGACAACTCACGCAGTACAGCTCGCAGACTACGAATATTCATCAGTGTTTTCAAAAAATCGTTCATTGATAGCCTCATGTATCACATTTTTATATCATGAAAATTATCTCTCAATCTCAGCATCAGCTCCACTGTTTTTTGCACCAAGATAGTTTGGAAATAGCATCATTCAAAAATCGTGAGCTAAATTGCGCTTGAATCTATTTAATAGCCTAGCTCCAATCTGCTATGAAACTATGTAGCCAAAAATTAAATCTAGGTGGTAGTGAGCGTTGAGACCATCTCACCAGATGAGCCGATGAAGGATCTTGTTCGGCTCACGAAATGAGCCGATTGAAAAGTATCATTGGCTCACGAAATGAGCCGATTGAAAAGTATCATTGGCTCACAGAATGAGTCGATGATAAGAGATTTTTATCTCCACACAAACTAGAGTATGGGAGCATATTACTCATATTATTTCCCTATTAGAATAATCACGCCCAAATGTGTCTGGGTTTGCAGCCTCATAGTCATCGTCAAACATATGTTCCCCGCGATGCATCTCCCTCACTGTTGCGAGTGTACCGAAAAAGCACATTTCACACAGATGCACCTTATAACGTTCACCATCGTGACGGGAACCATAGCCAAAATCCGCCGATAACGAGCCGTATTGATTGGTTCCAAAATTCGTTTTTGTACTACGACCACAGACATCACAGAGAATGTCAACGACCTGCTCTGTTGGCACAATTTCTTTTACGAGCATGCTACGCTCCTAATCTGATGAGAATAGGAGTTATCATACGCGGACACACTATATATATTGCAACTTGTTTTGGTTACTTTCTGGTATCCATGCGAATGAGAGCTTTCACTTCGACAACAGTGGCGCCGATAGGAACACCTATCGAACTCAATAACTCGCCATTTTCAGTTCTGGTAACCTCGGGATCACCCTTATACCAACACCATTCTCGGCCAGTTTTTGTGTCGGCTGCCTCTAAGATGCCACAACGATAATCAAAATTGATGGTCACTGAATGTTCTCTCGGCTAGCTAGTGGTTATAGCATAGTAAATATATGAGAATTCAAGTCTCATAAAGACCCCAGATAGAATTATGCACAGAGATTCACGAAAAAGTTGGTATTGCCCGAATGGGGCGCTTCAACCTCTGTATCCTGTGCCTCATCCAACAAAGTCCTCAGACCCATCGCCATCGCCACATGGAACAGATAGGATAAGGTAATCTGGTATCGTAGGTTCAGGGGAGATTTCATCATGTCCTATGCGAGTTATCATCCAGGTAAGGCTACGGCCTCTACTAAGACAATATTTGACTCTCTTGGCATACCGAGTGACCCGTTGGGGGCACATCTATGGATCGTGGCTGGCGTAGCTCCTGGCATCATTCATCGACTAGCTGAATTGATGAACACAGACTCAGGTTTGATATGCCGCTTAGCAGGCATTAGCCGGAGCACTGTTGCTCGCAAGCTGAGGATTGAGGCTCCCCTATCAATCTCGCAGGGCACCAGGGTATACGGCGTTGTACAGGCCCTAGATGCGGTTCTCTCCCTCCATGAGCACGACACCACCAGAGCGATTTCATGGTTAAGCCGCCCAGCCTGGGGCTTAGGTGGCATAGCTCCAGCTGAGGTATTGACGACACAAATGGGGGTTCTGGCTGTTGTCGATCTGGTGGGACGGATTAGGCATGGGGTTTGCGTATAAGCAATAAGTCGGGGGGCGGTGAGAATAAAACCATCCAGATTGGCTAAATTTTCACCAAACAGAATTATTTTCAAACTTTTTCACATCCCCCCACTTGAAAAATTCGGAAAATTGTCCATTTACTAATTATGAGAGCTATAAATTAATTTTTTCCATTTCAACATTCCGCTGCTGCGCAGCGAAGAGAAACCAGTTTTACTACCCCCCCCATAAGCTATTTTTTTAAATAAATGAAATTTAAAGAGCACTGATAAATTAAAGTTCCTTAACTTAGCTTAAGATATCAATGCTCCATCACTCAGTAATAAATTAGATTCATATAAACAGAAAACAGAAAACAGAAAACAGAAAACAGAAAACAGAAATGTAACCTCAGTTAAGATGTGGTTATATTCGCCCTGTAGGGCGGAAATTTAAAAGGTGTTTTTGCTAGGGAAGGTGCGAATAAGCGGGGAAATTCTTCTCGGCTGACTCAGTCATTTCATTTTTTCAGTTTGAACCGATCTTTTCTCCCGTAAATGCCTTGAATCAGCCTATTTAGACCGTTTCTTCGCCATTTAAGGCGTTATTCCCAGTTTTTAGTGAGATCTCTCCCACTGACGTATCATTTGGTCCGCCCGAAACAGGTTGGCCAGCGTGAATAACATCGCCAGTTGGTTATCGTTTTTCAGTAAGTTGATGACTCATGATGAACCCTTTTTCATGGCTCCAGATGACAAACATGATCTCATATCAGGGACTTGTTCGCACCTTCCCTAGGTTAAATGAAAGGCATCAGTGCAAAACTGATGCCTATTGAAAAATAGATTACACACAACTACCTTAAATTAACTAAACCATTATCAATATCAATTATTTCTTTTTTACCTAAAGACCCTGAATTTAATTTCAATGTGGCAACGTTGACTATGTAACTATATCTAGAAATAGCTAACTTTGTCTTTGCATCATACAATTTTCTATTAGCATCCAATACATCAATGATAGTCCTAGTGCCAACCTCATATCCTGCCTCGGTCGCTTTTAAAGCACTTTCAGCAGAAACTACAGCTTGTTGGTATGCTCGAACGGATCCTATGCTTGCATTAACATTGTTATATGAAGACTTAACTGCACTCATGACCGAGCGATAACTTTTCTCCAGCTGCTCACTGGCAGCAACATAGTCAAAAGAAGATTGTTTGACTTGTGATGCTGTTGCACCACCTGTATATAGTGGCAATGAAAATTTAATACCAATGTCGCCTTGATTGGAATAACCGTCCGTATTAACTGTATTATCTTTGTAGTTATTATAAGTTGAAGATAACCCCATAGTAAGATCAACTAATGGCTTATGTCCTGACTTAGATAAATCGATCTGCATCTTCGCAAGTTCTTTTTTAATCCGAGCCTGATGTAATGCCAAATTTTTTTCAATTGCTGCATCAGTCCACTTATCAATTTTCCATAAAGTTTTTTGAGGACTGAAACGCTCTGTATCAAGCTTATTAAGCTTTCTATGCTCAAGACCAGTTAACTCACGTAGAGCCTCATAGCTATTTTCAAGCGTGTTCTCTGCATAGATCTCATCGGCAAAAGACTGATCGAAGGCGGCCTCTGCCTCATGTACATCAGTAATCGCGGCCAAACCTACCTCAAAACGCTGCTGGGTTTGAGCAAGCTGCCTCTGAATTGCCGTTTTCGTTGCCTGAGAATAAATCAGCGAATCTTCAGCCTGGAGAACATTAAAATATGTCTGTATTGTACGAAGCACTAAGTTTTGATGCTCAAGAACATAAGAAACATCTGATAGTGTCGCATTCTTCGCAGCTAAATCAAGATTAATCCAATTAGCACTGTTGTAGAGAGATTGCTCTAGATTGATTGCACTATTCGTTGCGCTCCCAGTTTGCATATCCAGATTATCGTCAACATAGTTAGCACTAAGACCAAGATTTATCTTTGGTAGAAATGATGCTTGCTCTTCATTGATTTTTTCGAATGATTGGTCACGCATTGCCTTTGACTCAAGAAGTTGCGGATCCTTTTGCTTCGCCAAGTTATAAATATCTAGCAAGCCCTCCGCATGCGTGTAACTACTAAGAAGAGCGAGTATAGGTAAAAACATTTTGTTCATCATGATAGATACCAACAGATTGTAAATAAAGAAAACGAAAGTAGCGGATGCATATTCATATAATGCATCCGCCTGTGCACCAACCGTTATTCAGGCATATCAACACCTGTAGTATTAGTGATGCTCTTCAGAGTACGTCTACGCCATAAGTAAAATGCCGCAGGTAGAACTAAGAGAGTTAAAACGAGTGCGCTTACCATCCCACCAATCATTGGCGCGGCTATTCGTTGCATAACCTCAGAGCCAGTCCCATGACTCCACATGATAGGTAATAGGCCAGCAATTATCGTTACCACTGTCATCATTTTAGGACGTAGTCGCATTGCAGCTCCATGGATAACGGCACCATGTAATCCTGCATTATCAAGTTTATCGTTCTTAACGAGATCATCCCAAGCATGGTTGAGATAGATCAACATCAATACACCTGTTTCTACAGCGACACCTGCAAGTGCTATGAATCCAACTCCAACGGCCACTGACATATTAAATCCAGCTAGCCACACGTACCAAATGCCACCAACTATAGCAAGAGGCAAGGTCGTAAGAATAAGAAGCACTTCTTGAACACGCCGAAACGCCAAGTAAAGCAATAGAACTATGATGGCAACGGTTAATGGGACTACATAGGTAAGGCGAGCTTTAGCTCGTTCCATATATTCGTATTGACCAGACCAAGTAATAGAGTACCCAGCAGGAAGAACTAATTGTTCTCCGACCATTTTTTTTGCATCCGCGACAAATGATCCAATATCTCTATTACTAATATCAACATATACCCAACCATTTAACCTAGCATTTTCACTTCGCAACATTGGGGCTTCATCGCTAATATAAATTCGAGCAACATCAGCTAGAGCAATTCGTTCACCTTTGGGAGTGATCAAAGGAAGCAACTCTAGACTAGCGACTGAGTCGCGATAGCTTTGTGGATAGCGTATATTGATTGGATATCGCTCTCGCCCCTCTATCGTCTGTCCAACATCCATGCCGCCCACAGCCGTTGCTAGTACTGCTTGAACATCCGCAATATTGAGTCCATATCGGGCAGCCTTCAGTCTATCGATATCAACTTTGACATAACGACCACCGGCGACACGCTCAGCATACACGGATGATGCCCCCTCTACACTGCCAACAATTTTCTCAAGTTGCTGTCCTATTTTTTGTATCACTTTAAGATCTGGACCAGCAATCTTGATCCCAACAGGTGTTTTAATTCCTGTTGCGAGCATATCTGTTCGAGTCTTGATTGGGGGGACCCACGCATTTGTCAAACCAGGAAATTGAATTAATGAGTCTAGCTCTTCCCGTAATTTCTCTGGTGTCATCCCAGGACGCCACTCTGATTGAGGCTTCAGCTGAATAGTGGTTTCCATCATAACAAGATCAGCTGGATCTGTTGCACTATCCGCACGGCCAGCCTTACCGAATACATTCTTTACCTCAGGGACAGTTCTAATCAGCTTATCTGTTTGTTGTAATATCTCTCGCGTTTTCCCTACCGAGATATTTGTTGCCGTTGTCGGCATATACATCAGATCCCCCTCATCAAGTGGAGGAATAAACTCAGACCCTAAATATTTTAAAGGCAAGAAACCAACAACGGTCACGATAAATGCTAAAGTAAGAGTCACCTTCGGCCATGCTAAGACGCATTTCAGCAAAGGTATATAACCCTGACTTAGCCATCTATTAATTGGGTTCGCTTGTTCAGCAAGTACCTTACCACGAATAAAGTACCCCATTACAACAGGGACTAACGTTATTGCAAGTGCAGCAGCTGCGGCCATAGCATAAGTCTTAGTATATGCGAGCGGAGCAAACATCCGCCCTTCTTGTGCTTCAAGAGCAAATACTGGTAAAAAGCTCATGGTAATAATTAATAGAGAGAAAAATATAGCAGGGCCGACTTCTGCACTGGCCTCTCCAATTACCTTCCATCTGTTTTCATTAGTTAGGGGTGTCTGTTCCATATGCTTATGGACATTTTCAATCATTACAATTGCACCATCAACCATTGCTCCAATTGCGATGGCTATCCCTCCCAAAGACATTATGTTGGCGTTGACACCCTGTATATTCATTATTATAAATGCAACTAGAATTGCGATTGGTAGGGTGATAATCACTACTAACGATGACCGTAGGTGGAATAAAAATGCTAAACAAACTAATACAACAACAATAAACTCTTCCAGTAACTTCCCTGAAAGGTTGTCGATTGCTCTTTGGATTAGATCTGAGCGGTCATATACAGTTATTATCTCAACCCCATCTGGTAGACTACTTTTTAATTCATCAAGACGAGTCTTAACTCCATCAATAGTGTGTTGTGCATTTTCGCCATAACGCATGACGATAATGCCCCCAACGACTTCACCTTCACCATTGAGCTCTGCGATGCCTCGACGTACTTGAGGGCCAGTTACCACATCCGCTACATCACCTAGCAATAGTGGAGCACCACGTACATTTGTTCCTAATGGAATGTTTTTTAGATCAGAGACATTTTTCAAATACCCATTGGAGCGAACCATATACTCAGCTTCGGCCATCTCGATAACTGAAGCACCTGTTTCCTGGTTACCTTGTTCTATTGCTGTCTGAATTAAAGACAAAGGTACACCATATGCACGCAGCTTATTGGGGTCTACACGAACCTGATACTGACGAACCATTCCTCCAACCGTAGCGACTTCAGAAACCCCCTCTACAGTCTGTAATTCATACTTTAAAAACCAGTTTTGCAGTGAGGTTAATTCACTTAAGTCATGCTTACCTGTTCTATCGATCAGTGCATACTGATAGACCCAACCAACACCAGTTGCATCAGGCCCAAGCTGGGGCCTCGCAGAAGATGGTAAATTAGGAGCAACTTGGCTCAAGTATTCTAAAACTCGCGCCCGCGCCCAATACAAATCCGTATTGTCATCGAATAGAACATAAACGAAAGAATCACCAAAGAAAGAATAACCACGGACGGTAGTTGCACCAGGAACAGCAAGCATGGCGGTGGTTAATGGGTAAGTTACTTGGTCTTCAACTACTTGTGGTGCTTGCCCAGGATAACTTGTTTTGATAATAACTTGAACATCCGACAAATCAGGCAGCGCATCAACAGGAGTTTGCTTGACTGACCATATTCCCCATGCAGTGAGCAACACACTTAACAAAAGAACAAGGAATCGATTGCCAATAGACCATCGAATTATTGATGTGATCATTTCTGACCTCCTATCTCATCCATTTCGGCCATATCATGCTTGGAATGGTCCAATTGTGGAGCAGATGGAGCCTTACCTTTCCCGTTGCTACTATTTGAATCTGAATTTTTAATATTTGTTTTAGCAATCGGCTCCTTGATACCAGTTATAATGTATCGTTCCCCATCCTGCCTTAGCAAAACACTCACGGAGTGACCCATCTTTAAACTTGAAGGAGCAATACTCTTATCAAGTTCAAAGCTCATACGCATTGCTGGCCATTGCCATTCTGGTACTTGTTGGTGTGCAATTGTGATCTGCCTATTCTGACCAATATCAACGATGTCAGCATTGACCCAGACTTGAGCAGGACGAAATGCAGTCATGCGCTGGAAGTCGGAACTGATACTTGACTCAGAGTCTAATAAAAACTGAGCAGACCTTACTATCTCATCACCTTCTTCAACTCCAGATGTAACAACGATATGTTCCCTAAACTGAGAACCGAGAGTGACTTCAACAGATTTGAAGCGCCCATCACCTAATGACAGCACTACTCGATTCTGCGTTCCTGTTCTAATAATAGCCTCACTAGGCACCACAAGATTAGACTCGGTTCCACCGGCTTTTATGTTGATCTGAGCAAACATATTCGGCTTAAGGAACTCGTCTGGATTATCAAAGCGTAGCCTGACCTTAAGCGTTCTAGTTGATGCGTTTAGGGTGGGATATAAATAATCAACTTTCCCGACCCAAGTTCTGCTTGGCGCATAATCAAGAGTCATGGTAACTGGATCTCCCAATTTCAATACGGTAGCTTGGCGCTCAAAAATTTCTGCACTGACCCAAACTTGTTGTAATGTGCTGATATTAAATAGCGCCTCAGCTGGTTCTACGTACTGTCCCTCTCGAATTTTTAGCTCAGAAATATATCCATCACTAGGTGCATAGAAATTAATTGTTTCACGCACTTTCCTAGTTCGCTTTAAAATAGATATTTGATCACTTGGAATTTGTAGCGCCTTGAGTTTCCCTTCTGCGGCTCGAATCAACAAAGGGTTACTGCTATTCATGGCCAACAAGTATTCATGCTGCGCATTTACTAAATCAGGGGCATATAATGCGTAAATAAAACTACCTTTGGTAACCCTTTGCCCCTCACTTTTAATTGCAAGGGTTCGTACCCAGCCAGCCATACGTGAGTTGATAGCTTCAAGACGGTCTTCATCATATCCAACATATCCAACAGTATCAATTTCCTGATAAGTAGGAGCTCGTTTGACTTGATCGAGACGAACACCAAGATTCTGCTGTATTTCCGGTGATATTGTAACTGTGCCAGCTGACCCTTGACCTTGAGCTTTCTCTTCATAAACAGGAATGAAATCCATTCCCATTGTGTCCTTGGCTGGAGAAGGTCTCTTATCAGCTGGATCCATCGGGTTTACCCAATAAAGAGGTTGTTTTTCCTTTAATGTATTTACATCTTTAAAATTTGTGAGCAGGTAGACACTACCGCCTCCTGCGACAAAAACTAACAACATTGCAATAAATTTCATCATGCCATGCCCCTTAAGATATATTCAAAATATGGAAAACCAGGTGGTGTAAAATCATCTCTCATACCCCAATAGGGTGAATCATACATACTTGCCCTCTTAAAGATCTATATCCTTACGGTAATGTAATCTTGCTGACAGCAGCATGTAATGTTGATTGTATATAGTGATAAGCGATAACCGTGCAATAACAACGAAATGAGGTAATCCAATGAAAATCAAGACCATCTTAGCTGCGCTCACCATGTTGATTAGTAGTTCAGCGGCTTTCGCTAATGCCCCAATGCCTTTCGATCTTAGAGCAGGGCATGGAGTAGTCTATGTAGAATGGAAAATATCTGCATTGCCTACTGACTCCGTGGACGTATCCACCCCCGATGGCACGAAACTGGGCGTTGTGAAGGCTCTCCCTGGTAAGACCAAGCAGTTAACACTTCCTTCTGATAAAAATATTAAAGAAGTTATCGTGGACTATAAAGGAACCATTCATAACGTCTCTCTCTCGCATGGTATGGGAAGCGGTAGTAACCGTTAAGATCTTCCACATGTAAAAAACGGCCAGCTTATGCTGGCCGTTTTTTAAACATTAAAAATAATCATTCTAGATTTTATAATTTCGATATAACCTTCATTGAAACTCTTGATGCAGCTGGATTTTTTTTATTTTTTAGTGTATGTAGTAGCATAGACTACTGACTATCTTAATACTGCATATTGGAGAACATAATGAATATTTTAGTTGTTGAAGATGAGCCAAAGATAGGTGAGTATTTAAAGAAAGGACTCACTGAGTCAGGCTACATTGTTACTCTCGCCACAAATGGAATTGATGGTCGCTTTTATATACTTAGCCATGAATTTGACTTAATAATACTAGATATTATGTTACCTGGGATTAACGGATGGCAGCTTCTTGAGGAAATTAGAAATATAAACATTCAAGTACCTGTCATGTTCCTGACGGCAAAAGATGGTGTCGGAGATAGAGTAAAGGGGCTAGAGTCTGGAGCTGATGATTATCTTTCAAAACCATTTGCATTCACTGAACTACTAGCCAGAATAAAAAACCTTCTTAGGCGATCCAAAGACAATCATATTGAAGAGGTTATATCAATTTCAGATTTGATTATAAACATCAAATCAAGAACAGTTAAGCGGTCGGGTAAAAAAATACATCTCACCCCTAAAGAATATCTATTACTTGAGTTATTAGCTCGGCGGCATGGTGAAGTATTACCTCGCTCATTAATTGCCTCTTTGGTATGGGATATGAATTTTGACAGCGATACAAATGTAATAGATGTTGCAATCAGAAGATTAAGAGCCAAGGTTGATGATGATTATCAAATAAAATTAATTCATACTATTCGAGGAATGGGATATAAATTAGAAGGTGCTGGCGATGAAGAGTAACATGCCTATAACTATACGTGCTATGCTTTTTGTTTCTGTCGCCATAACGATCAGTATGATTTCCTTGTTATTTTTGGTAGAGACATCTATCAAAAATCATTTCTTAGACCTTGATAATGAAACGATAGATAACAAAACGATTATTATCGAGCAGTTTTCAAAGCGCATAGATGCAGTTCAAAGAATTATCAATTGGGATACAATCAATCCTGACTCTAATTTTTATATCGAGATATTAAAAGATGGTAAAAAAATATATAGGAGTGAACGAGATAGCTTTAATTTGAGAAAGTTCAGCAATACACTAATTCATGTATCTGAAACTGACACTTCCGCTCCACATAAATATCTCAGTAAAAACATTAATTTTAAAAAAAATGATAACTCCTATTCAGTCGTGTTCTATTTAGACTCAAGTGTTCACTCTCATTTTTTGTCTGACTTTAGGATGCAGCTATTAATCATAGTCTTTGGTGTTTGGGCGATCATAATATTGTCTACATACTTGGGTATAAGGCAAGGCCACAAACCTATTTATATATTAAGCAAACATATGTCGACTATTCAGGCTGAACAGTTGAACTCAACATTAGAACCCAACCAATATCCGAGAGAGTTAAGGGAGTTGGTTGACTCATTCAATACCATGCTATCTAAACTAAACAATAGTTTCGTTAAGTTATCTGATTTTTCAGATGATGTAGCGCATGAACTAAGAACCCCATTAACCAATATAATCATGCAGGCTCAAGTTGGGTTAAATCAAGACAGGAGCATCTCCGAATATAAAGAGTTCCTATATTCAATTCTGGAAGAGCTTGAGCGTTTGGCAAAGATGGTTAGCGATATGCTGTGGATTGCCAGGTCAGACAAAGGTTTGATTTCTGCAAATAAAGAATTTTTAGATTCAGAGAATGAACTTTCTTCTATTTTAGATTTCTTTATGTATTTAGCAGAAGAAAAAAGCCTTACGTTTAACGTTGCAAATACTAATAAGCTTATATTTGCTGACAAAATAATGTTTCGTCGTTCGATATCCAATCTGATATCTAACGCAATAAAATACTCAGAGAGCAACTCTGCCATTAGCATCTCAATATCAAACGATGAAGGAAATAATTCTATCATTGAAATAAAGAACAAATGCAAAGATATATCTTACGATGAATCCTTGAGAATGTTTGATCGATTTTATAGGGCAGATTTATCAAGATCTAGCAATAACGATAGTGTCGGGTTGGGTCTATCGATTGTTAAATCGATAACCGAAGTTAATGGAGGGAAGGCATGGAACAAATTAAGTGGTGATTATATTTCATTTTATATATTATTCCCAGCCAAATAGCTTTTAGCTATTTAACGTAGGACGACACTAGCATTATTAAAGAGCATGGTTGCCAAAATCAGCCAGTAAGTCATGACTTCCCCAGCCCCAAGTGACAGCTACGCACGGGGCTTCCTTACAGGCAGGCAATGCGCAGGTGGCGGGGGAAATCCTAGCAGGGGTAAAGGTCATGAACAGGATAATGGGCTTAAGTATGCCCGTTTGGCAGTAAGTCAGTTGGGTAAGGAAAACGATCAGGGAGCAAGCAGCCTTGTTTTAAAATTAACTAGCAAGGCCACTTGGTCGTGGAATGTCGATAGGTGACATTTAGACTCATCTGCGGACATATAACCTCCGCAGATAGGATCAAGCATTCGTGACCTTCATACCACGGAGTCTCAGCGCGTTCAAAATTACCGAGACTGAACTTAAGCTCATAGCTAACGCCGCGACCATTGGTGATAACAGGAATCCCGTAGACGCATAGAATACACCTGCGGCAAGCGGTATACCAAAAACATTATATATGAAAGCGAACGCTAGATTTTGTTTCATATTTTTTATCGTTATGTTTGATAATGTTCTGGCTAATGCAATCCCTCGTAAATCACCTTTGACTAAAGTAACGGAGGCGCTACTAATTGCCACATCAGTACCTGTTCCCATAGCGACACCAACATCAGATCTTGCTAATGCAGGGGCATCGTTAATACCATCTCCCGCCATCGCCACAATATGCCCCATCTGTTGAAACTTGGTGACTAGAGCCAATTTCTCTGAAGGTTTAACATCGCCATATATTTCGCTAATACCGAGCTTACCCCCCACAGCCCTAGCTGTAGATAGACTATCGCCAGTAGCCATAATTACAGTTACCCCACTTTTTTTCAATGCATCCAAAGCTTCCTGTGTGGATGATTTTATTGGGTCACTTATGACTAGCAAGCCAACGATGGTAAGATTTACGGCCAGGAACATCACACTAGCACCTTCGTGACGTAATCGATCTGCATCATCCTTCACTGCCTGTGTACTTATTCCCTCTTGCTCCATCAAAGATGCATTACCCAGTAAAAGGAACTTTTCAGCTACGATACCTTTTACACCATTCCCTGGAATGGTTTCAAAATCGCTGACATGATGTAGAGTCAAGAATCTATCTTTCGCTGCTGTGACAATTGCTTGTGCTAATGGGTGCTCACTTCCTTGATCTAAACTGGCAGCTAATCTCAGTATTTCATCATTTTCTAAGCCGTTTACTGATATGGCTTGTTCAAATATAGGATGACCTGCGGTAAGCGTACCAGTTTTATCGACAATCAATATATCGACCTTCCTGAAATTTTCTATCGCAGCTGCATCTCTAAATAATATTCCTTGTGTTGCACCTTTACCAGTCGCTACCATAATTGACATCGGTGTTGCCAAGCCTAATGCACAAGGACAAGCAATTATTAATACAGCAACCGCATTCAGTAAACCATACTGCCAGCCTGTTGTGGCCCCCAAAAAACCCCAAGTGAAGAACGTGGTTATGGCAATGAGTACAACAACAACAACAAAATTACCTGCTATTTTATCAGCCATTCCCTGCATTGGGGCCTTGGAACGCTGTGCTTGCACAACCATATTAACGATTTGAGCCAGCATGGTTTGTGAACCCACTTTTTCTGAACTCATGGTAAGAGATCCTGTTGTATTCAACGTTGCTCCGATTACTTTATCACCTCGTTTTTTACTTACCGGAATAGGCTCTCCTGTCAGCATTGACTCGTCAATTGTACTGATACCATCAACAACGACCCCATCCACAGGAACTTTTTCACCAGGTCGGATACGTAAAATGTCTCCCACCTGAACTTGGGAAAGTGGAATATCTCGTTCGCTTCTATCTGGATATATTATACGGGCAGTTTTTGGAGCTAGTCCTATTAACAACCGAATCGCCTCAGAGGTTTTTGAGCGAGCTTTTAACTCCATGATTTGACCTAGCAGCGTCAGTGAGATGATGACATCTGCCGCTTCAAAATAGACAGCAACCCGTCCCATTGACTGAAACGACACAGGGAATATATCTGGTAATATTGTGGCAATGATACTATAAATAAATGCAGCACCAGTTCCAGTTCCGATTAATGTCCACATATTAGGATTGAAAGTTACTATAGATTGCCACCATCGTTCAAAGAATGGTGATGCAGCCCATAATACTACGGGTAAGGATAGCACCAGCTCAACCCAACTCTGAGTATTCATGCTAAAAAATGCTAATTTATGACCAAGCATTGCTAATAGTGTTACAACAATAGTTAATGGCAAGGTTAACCAAAACCGATACTGGAAAATATAAAGTTCAGAATCACTTTTATCCTCATCTTCAAACTGAGGCATTTCAGGTTCAAGAGCCATACCACATTTAGGACAATTACCAGGCTTGTTAACTCTGACTTCAGGATGCATTGGGCATATATATATGACTTCTTTGTCACTGCCTTTCTGGGCTTGGTGCGCAGTAGATTCACTGGTAGATACGGAAGGCTTCGCATCCGTTCTTACATAAGTTTCTGGATTTTTATTAAAGGCAATAAAACACTTATCACTACAAAAATAATATAGCCCACCATCATATTTAACATATTTTTCAGTGTGATGTATTTTCATACCACAAACAGGATCGGTGTGGTATTGCGAGCCTAATTCTGTTGGTTCCTCTATATCATCATGGCGATGAAAGTCATCGTTTACTGCTGATGGATAAATTTTCTTAATTCTCATCACTCAGCTCCTTACTTTCCATGAAGGTATAAAACGCGGGGTTTTATTTGCATAATCATCATATGCTTTTCCAAATATAGACCTAACCTCGCGCTCTTCTGTGAGCGCGAGGTGCTTATACATAATCAAGAGAATAGGAAACATGAGAAGGGTCAATATAGTTGGCCATTGCAATAGAAAGCCAAACATAATCATAGCAAACGCGACATATTGCGGATGACGAATCTTTGAATAGGGGCCAGTTATAGCGAGTTTATTCATTTTTTGAGAAAAAAAGAGCACATGCCAAGCACTAGAAAGCAAGTAAAATCCGGCACCAATTACAAAATAGCTTAGGATATGCAAGATATTAAAATGTGGGTCACCATTACCCCCTATAAACGTGTACCACAGATGCCCTGAGTTATGAGAGAGCAGATCAACCTCTGGATATTTTTTTTGTAACCAGCCAGACAGGAAATATATTGTCAATGGAAATCCATACATCTCTGTAAACAAAGCAATAATAAATGCAGATATAGATCCAAATGTACGCCAATCCCTAGCCGACTTAGGTTTGAAAAAGCTAAATATAAACATTATAAACACTACTGAATTAAGTACCACAAGCGACCATAATCCATAGGATGAAAAATCGTTACTCATAAGGATTCTCCTTTATCAGATTTATCATTTTGGTCGGGTGAGCTCTTTTGTATATTTTGTTTTTTTTCATCACTACCATGATCGCCGTTTTCATGGTTATCACCATGTCCACCATGTCCACCATGTCCACCATGTCCACCATGTCCACCATGCATGAATACATGCATAAGTGGGCAAGCGAGAAGAAGCAGATATGGTAAGGCTCCCATGAAATGGGCCCAGTGTTCTGTGACCAAAAAGTAGCCAGCAACGCTACCAATGATGATAAAAGCAACCCCAGTTCTAGAACGCCAGAAACCTGGTTCATCAGATTGGTTATGCTCGTGATGTGAATTCATTGACATCCCTCCAATTAATATTAGATGCTGTAGACAACTCATTTTCTCTCAGCACCACGTCCTGTACTCACTCACCCAATAAGTCACACTATCTGAGTGATGCGGTATTTTTTACTTAATATTAAGTATAGTTATACTGCCGAGCATTAATTGGTATTTAGATCTTTTTGTGTCAGCAGATCATCAAACTGTGATATTGGCAAAACTTTTTAACTAAAAACACAAAAAATCAAATAAAAAAAGAGGGGAGCCCCCTCTTTTTTTGTTTGAAAAGTGGATTATTTCACTACCACTTCACCAAGCATTCCAGCCTCCATATGCCCAGGTACAAGACAAGCAAATGATACTGTACCTGCTTTATCAAATTTCCATAGCACTGCACTCTTCTGACTGGGTGCAAGAGAGATCATGTTTGGCATGCTATGTTTCATCTGCATACCTTGCATTTGTTGCATCATTCCCGCATGCTCTTTGAGCTCTGAGGTTGTTCCGAGAACGAACTCATGTGGTAGTTTTCCATTATTCTTTATAAAGAATCGGATTGTTTCACCTTGTTTGACCGATATCGTTTTCGGTGTAAACCGCATGGTGTCATCCATAGATACGTCAATGGTTCTAGACACATCTTTGGCAACACCAGGGGAACCAGCCATACTCCCCATGTCATGCCCCATAGGAGCTGGATTCCCCTTCATTGAACTCATGTCATGGTTCATGCCATTCTTCATTGAGTTCATGTCATGACCTTGCTCAGAAGCCATCACACCCGTAGAAATTACTATCACAGCAGCAGTAATCATTTTGAATTTCATACATTACCTTCCTTATGTAATCAGAACCAGAATCTGGCACCTGCAATAAATCTCGTATCAGATGTACTCTCCCCATGATCTTTTGCTAGATCGTATGTATTGCCAGCGAGAGTTTTCCATTCAACGCCTATGTAAGGAGCAAACTGCCTACTTATTTCATAACGTAACCGCAAGCCAGTGCTGATGTCTGAGATACCTCGCCCAACAGACATATCATCATTATCTTTACTGTAAATATTCATTGCAGCTTGGGGCTGTAGTATCAATTTCTGAGTAAGTAAGAGGTCATATTCCGCCTCTAGGCTTAAAAGCATTAGACCATGCTGATCTACAAATAAAGAGGAGTCAACCTCAAACCAATATGGCGCTAATCCTTGTAGGCCAAGGGCAAGCCATCCTTTATCGCTTCTAGATTGATATGTATCATATCTTGCTCCAAAAAGGATGTCCCAGTATGCAGATGTAGCATACCCATAAAGAACTTGGTTTTCTGTATCCTGTAATGAATTTTTATATTCACCTTCAGATTTAAACCATATTTTTTGATAGTCTTTCCCTACCCAAGCAAGGGCTTTGTAGGAAGCATAATTTTCCTCTCGTCCATTTGAATATTCAAGCCTGTCAATTAACAGAGAAGAAAAGGTATGTTCATCTGCTAAGGAAAGCTGCTCTCTGCCTTCAAAAAGGCTTGGGCCTGAACTAAGTGTGAGTCCATCAGAATATTCATCAGGGCTTCTTTGTTCGCTATCCTCAGATGCGGTTAAATCAGGGTGATAGCCGCTAACAGCATCTTTTGACTCCTCAGAAAAAGAAAGAGAAGCAAATAACCCAAGGCTGATCAACCATATTCCATTTTTTACTATACTTTGAATTAGCATTATTTATTTCCTCAAGAAACCACTACTTCACGGAACATTCCAGCATCCATATGGAACATAATATGACAGTGCCAAGCCCAACGGCCAATGGCATCAGCGGTCACAAGAAAACTAATTCGTTGTGCTGGCTGCACAGGTATTGTGTGCTTTCTTGCCAAAAAGGAGCCATCTTCATTCTCAAGTTCACTCCACATACCATGTAAATGCATGGGATGGGTCATCATGGTGTCATTGTGGAGAGTAATTCTAACTCTTTCTCCATAATTAAAATGAATTGGTGTTGATTTACCGAACTCAACGCCATCAAACGACCATGTATAGCGTTCCATATTTCCAGTCAAATGAAGTTCAATTTCGCGTTCTGCTGGTCTTGGATCTATGGGCCCACCTTTAGTTTTCAGGTCTGCTAACGTAAGCACTCTTCTCCCATTATTACGTAGCCCTACACCAGGGTCATTCAGATTGCGTCTTGGTGTATCTACCCTCGCATCAACACTGGGCCCAAACTCTGTACTGGCATGCCTAACCTTGCTTGGCGGTGTAGCATTACTCATACCAGCCATAGAACCATGATCCATACCAGCCATGGAGCTATGATCCATCGTTGGCATTGCCCCCGATGCCATGCCAGGCATTGAGCCATGATCCATACCTGCCATAGAGCTATGATCCATCGCTGG
>NZ_MKUI01000018.1:0-13341 GCF_001898585.1 Aeromonas sp. 62-46
GGAGATACACAGCCTCAACCTCAACCTCGAGAGCCACCTCGACTTCGACTTCGATGTTCATCGAGCACCGGCCCGACATCGAGAGCCACCTCGAAGATCTCCCTTCTGGCTGGCCTCATTTCTTCCCAAAAACCGACGTTTACACGCCGTTTTGCACGGTGAGACGCCCGAACCCAGTGATGGCGGGCATCCTGCCGGATGCGTAATCCACTGTTTCAGCTAAGGAGGGCAGGCTGATTTAATTCCGCACATCCGGGCAACGATTATCATCCTCCCCCTGTAGGGCTGGAACCAGTCTACCTCCCTCGTAAATACTGGTCGTCGATGACCAACTTGACCCATTCTCCTATGCATACACAAGATTCCCCAGACTGGCACGGTATCGAACTCGCGTACTGTGCTGGACGCCAGAGTGTGCGCCAGATAGCGATAGAGCACAGCATTTCACATACCGCCATTAACAAGCGGGCTAAGACGCACAAATGGTCAAGAGTCACAACACCAGCTAACGCTACCTCATCTTCAGGTATTCCTACGACTCCTATAAGTGGCGCTGATCATGTGAACGCCACAACTCAGGTTATGATCCCAGGTTGCACTCCTCAGGTTTCCACTGTGGAAACCAATACGTCGAATTCCCAGTCGGTAACTAGAGGTCGTCGGAGTGCATACACGAACGAGTTGGGGGAGGCCATATGCAGCGCCATTGCTGATGGGATGAGTCTACGCGCAGTGCTTGCTCGTCCTGGCATGCCGTCCAAATCCATGGTGATGCGCTGGTTGGCTGATGAACGCTACATAGAATTTAGGGACCAGTACGCGTGCGCGCGCGAGGATCTGGCGGACAAACTGGCCGACGAGATCCTCCAGATTGCCGATGACGGCAGCAATGACACCTTACTCGACGCCAACGGGAACGTAAAAGTTAACCATGATGTGATTGCTCGTGCCCGCCTGCAGATCGATGCTCGTAAATGGCTGGCCGCAAAGCTGGCTCCCAAGAAGTACGGCGATGGGGGGCCGCGAGACAATTCGGGCGTTAACCACGGGAGCATGCAGGTGAAATCGACAGTCACGTTTGTGAATCCACCCAACTGGGACGCAGATAGCGAGGTTTATAAGGATGACTGATTTTGTAAGATTGAATGAAAGCCCCAAAGCCATCGTGGCAATCTCGTTCGGGACGAAGGGGTCGGAGGTTCGAATCCTCTCACACCGACCAAATTCAACAAGGGCTTAGCTTCGGCTAGGCCCTTGTGCTTTTCCGGCCCCTCAGTTATGTGGGGCATTTGTGGGGCATTTTGATTTGCCGCCCTGTTTACCACATCTGTAATCGCCAGTTCTTGGCTCCTCATCAGCAGTTTCCCCCTTCAGGGAAACGTGCTAACTATTTCCTTTCATACAGATTGCCCGACCTTGTTGTGGGTCTCACATGAGTGGCTCGCTTCAATGTCTTTGAATATCAAGATTCGACGGCAGGAAAAGGATCACCAGATATGCAGGGCCAGGATCGGCAGTGCCAGGAATTTTACCAAACTCTCTTTGCTGGATATGTGGAGCAGTTTGCCCCATTCGCCGCACTTGATGAGTGCCTTCACGACTTTCTGGATCAACGCCCGAGCGGCAAATATACCACTCGCAATCGTGCTGCCGGGCTAGCTGCCGCGACCTTCTGGTGGGCACCAATCAATCTTGAAGGTGCTCAGCTGGCAAGCTTGGCGCTGGGGCGTATTCTGCATTTTGAGGACGCTATCAGCACTGCGTTGCTGGATCATCTGGCAGTTAGTCATCCAGATGTGTTGCGTTGGGCGATTCGTTACTCGAAGCTGTTTACGCGCACAGATTCACCGCTCTGGCGGCATCTCCGAGACGGTCTCGGCAGCGAAGATTGGTGCGAGTTTTTTGGAGTATGTGATCGGCTACTTGAGCAACTCGAACCCTTCGACGAAGTTATTGCTCTGGCTGAGTCCCACCTGAAGTCGCTTTCGCTGCTTGAGTTTCTGTCCTATTTGAGCGTGCTTGCTTTTGAGCGGCTGGGCGAAGTTAAGGATAGTGAAACATCTACCGGGGATTGGGATGTCTATGAACGGATCATACTGCGCAAACTGTCAAACTGCTCCGAGCGCGATTTTCGATTGACCGAGGAAGCGCTTGGGCTCTCTCTCAAGCGTCATTTGTCGCCAATTCTTTTTCCACAGCCAGGTGTAGGGCGAGAGTCCGCTGCCAATCTCGAATCGCTCGCCTTGCTGATTGTCGCCATGCGCGAGCGTATCGACTACGAGGGCTCCATCAATTGGTTCTGTTTTGACAGTGAATGCGGTTACCAGCTCAATCCGGGACAGCCGGTCATCTTCAACAAAACCGATGCGGGTTCACGGCGCTGGCAGCGTACCGAGCGCAAAAGCCGGTTGCTATGGCACTACTGGATGTATCGCGCGATTGACCAGTTCTCAGTTTCGGAAATGGCTGGCAAGATCATCGGTAAACCGGAAAACCACGAGGCGAATCAGATTGCCTACATCAAGGCCATCCGCAGTCAGCTTTACCTGCAGACGATTTTCGGTCTGGGTGAGCGGGTCAGACTCAACGATGGAACTGAGATAGCCCTACATCACGCTGTATTGGCCAGTGAGTTGACGACTGTTTTTTTCGAGCAGGAGTTTCTTCAGCCATTTCTTCGCTATATGGATGACTCAGGTGTAGTTGCGAATGCACTTGGTCGATTGGCTCTTGAAGGGCTTGTGCAAGGCGAAAACCGCTTCCCTATAACCTGGTCGGAGCCGAAAGAAAAGATCCGTCGCATTTGTGGTTGGACCGTCAGCCCTGAACATCCCGAGGGCGACGCCGAAGCGGCCGGTGCCATCCTGAAGTTCTGGACCAGTGACCTGCTGGCACTATCCGAGCAGATGAGGCAGACACCTAACATGCCGGCCCCACGACTGTACGAGCGCCCGTTCTACAAGATCGGACGCTACAGCTTTCAGTTTCCCTGGGTTGCCGGTCAACAGAACAACCTGACCGCAGTAGTGAATAACCTGCGTCGCGTTGATCAACGCCGGCCTGCTTTACGCAGCGAAACGGAGCGTATTGAACACACCCTCGCCGAAACACTCAGGCAGAGAGGATTCCGAGTCGTCGTGGGCTACCAACCACCATTGAGTGATAAGCGCGATGCCGGTGAGGTTGACCTGATCTGTCACTTGGATGGGGTAATGTTGCTGTTGGAGGTCAAGTCGGGGTTCATCCGTTCAACTGACCATGAAGTCTGGCTGCATCGAACCAATACTCTGCGCAAGGCGGCGAGGCAGTTAAAGCGCAAACACCCGGTTGTGCTTCAGGCCTTGCTAAATGATCATGGTTTGCGTTCGGAACTTTGTCTGAGTGAATTCAATCCGCTGCCAACCCTGCATGCCTGGATTGTCGATACTTCGATTGAGTTTGATGGTGAGATCGTTGATGGCTTCCACGTCGTCTCCCGCGAGATCATGGAAATCGCCTTGCGCGATGAAAAGCATTATCTGCAGTCGCTTGAGCAGATAGATGAGGTTGAGGAGGAGACACTGTATGCCGAGGGATTCAGTGCCCAAGCTCTTGTTCGGTTGATCGAATCCGATGGGGTTTGGCGTGATGTGACCATTTGACATGAAGCAGAAATGGATAACGAGCAACTTAACTAATTAGGCTAGAACTGCCCTGGTCATTTTTGCCACTTTGTAGTGGCTCGCAACGTGTACTTTTTGAACCATATAATCAGCCCTTCAAGAATATAGCTCAAAGCTGTTGTTTTTATTGTGAGCCATGCCTACATTTAGAGCCATAGATAATGAGCTAGGCATAGGGGCATATCGTGGCAGTCATCGGGTATCTCAGGGTTAGCACGGGCGAACAGAGCGTTGGTGCTCAACGGCACAGTATTGAACTAACGCACAATGTCGAAACTTGGTTTACGGACGAGGGGGTATCGGGAGGAGTGAAGGCACTACAGCGCCCTGGCTTTGCCGAGTTGTTCAAGTTCATACGCAAGGGAGACACGCTGATCGTTCCTGCGGTAGACCGTCTTGGGCGCAATACCATCGACGTGTTAAATACGGTTGAGGCACTTCAAGGCAAGGGCGTTTCAATCATCAGTTTGCGGGAAGGGTTTGATCTGTCAACGCCGATTGGCAAGGCCATGCTGACAATGTTGGCCGCTGTTGCAGAATTGGAACGTTCAAACATCAAGCTCCGGCAGATGGCAGGGATTGCCAAGGCGAAGGCAGAAGGTAAGGCGCTGGGGCGGGAGAAGACAATTGACGATGCTGCCGTTTCCATTTGGCGCAAAGAGAATTCAGCGAGCATCAAGTTGACGGCTGAACACTTCGGGATTTCGCTTGCCAGCGTGAAGCGTGCTTGTCGACCTCAAGGTCTGGAGGACTGAGTCGCCAAAGGCTCACTCTGCGACCGGCCATCATGACACCAAATCTTGGTCACCACATCGACTCCATTGATTCAGCAGTCTTTCACTCTAATGTGATTGCCAGTTCTCATTGAATTTGACGAACTCAGCCTCACTGGTCGTAATCGCCCAGTTTGCCAATGTGTCTGCCAACTCATTGCCTTTTATTCCTGTGAGTACTTATGCACCACTCTTTCACAGACGCTCTGTTCTAGATTTTATTAAGTAAGATTAATAGTTTATGCTCACCGGGCCCTGCCTGTACCACCGGCGGGTAAACTCGTCCGCAGCAGAACCCTGCACGGGCAAAATTCAAAACTATGGAGATTAAGCCTATGGCTTATGAATACCAGGAAATGAAAGGTGAACGATCTTATGTCAATCAAATCAGGGGAAAACCCAAACGGCGAAGTTAAACAAACATCTGAAGCTTCTGTAAGCTCAGGCATGAATGAACAAGATAAGACAGCTCTCGAGAAAATCGGGCAGTTGCAGGACGATATGTTCCAGCAATGTGGTGAGATTGTTGCCGCAGGAACGGAGACGTACCGGCTTCAACCGGGTGACCACGGTGGAAGCAATGTCTTTTTCAATCGTAATGGTAAGGATTACCGTTTTAGTCTGACCGATGGTGAAAACGGGTCGATGTATCTTGCCCGGGCTCCCGATACAGCGATGAAAGAAGTCTTCCAAAACAAAACGGGGCTCAAAGAGTCGGACCTCGATAATTACTTTATGGGTACCGTAATTATTGAACGAGATGTAAAAGTCCTACAGGTCACTACGCTAATCAAAAAAAGCGGCGTGACTTTGCACGACTTAACCACTGCAACGCGGGACGTTACTCGTTTGCTGGCTAAAAAAGTGCACTCAGCAGGATTTGATGGAATGGAGTTTCTATCAAATGTTACCGGTGAGTCATGCCTCGTACTGTGGCATGGTGAGCCGTCAGGAGCCGGGTTGGCCACAACCCGTGACCAGACCAGGCTAAGTGAGTTCAAACACGGAGGTCAGGAAGCTGCTGACATCCTTGTTTATAGGCTGGGTATTCCGGTTGAAGAATAACTAAAAGGGGGGGCAAGCACCCCCTTAATTATGCTGCATCTTGGGTTCCGTAGATGCGCGCCAGGCGCTGGAGCTCAGCTTGGAGTTCCTTGCTAGGATTGTTTTTCAGGACCTCCGCTACCGTAAAGGTCCGACCGGCGGGCGATAGGCCATTTAATACGGTGTTACGTTCTTCCATAAAGAAGGAGTACTGCATTCTGTCACTGAACTTCCTCAGCATTGGAAGCAGCTCAGCGATCCCTCTGAGTACACCTTTTTCTGATACTCGCTCGTCATCGGTGAACTGGAATACCGGAAAGTAAAACTCACCGTCAATGTCTAGGGCAAGCAGTTGCCCAGCATCCTTCCAGTTTCTGACCGTTGTTTTGGTTTTTCCCAAGATCTTTGCAGCCTGAACTGAGTTATACACCCCACCATCTTTCTCAAGCGCTTGAAGAAACAGAGCCTTGCTATACAGGCGTCGCTGCTGACGGCTCTTTTCTTTGGTCACACTGTTAACTGCGCGGTGTTTCAAATACTGCAGAATGATATCCATGGCAAAAACGGCATCAGTCTCAGCCATGCTTTCCTGACTGATAGGGGTATAGCCTGACCGGATGTCCTCAGCCAGTTCCAGAATAAAGTTCTGCAGACGTGCCGCCGGAATACCGACGTCAGGGAAATTGTTCTTGGCGGAGGAACGATCGCTACCGTTTCGTTTTTGTGCTGTCGTGGTCATTTTAACCTCCTTTTCGATTTCACATATTGCATTGTACGACAAATCGAAAAGTTGCACAACTTTTGTCCTGTTAACTCTATGCAATAGTTTTAACTACGTTGCTGATCAATCGATGCGGTTTGAATGGAACCAACTGAGGGGACGGTGATCTGATTACCACCATGGGCGACTTGCCGCAGCCAGCTCTTATCGACGAACCCATCTCAACCTTCATGATGCTCAAAGGGACTTTCAGTCCTCACTCTGCGAGCAACCAAGAGGCAACTCGACACCCTGTTCAAACTGATGAATGTGCGGCTGTGCCGCCCCGAACTATAGCTGTGTCAGCATTAAAAGTTATGGCGGTCAGACCGAACTACGTTCGGGCGGCGCAGTGTATTTTACTTCGGCAAATCAGTACGATGGTGATTGACGGAATTGTTCAAATCGATCGAAATGATTATCAATAAGGGGTGGATGTGCAGCACAGAATCAAACGCACCGCAATCCCAGCCAGTGGCTACATATATCAGACTCTTGTCGGAATCCGATTGCTTTGTGACTGGTTGAGTAACCCAGCGTTGTACGATTGGGTCCAGTTCGAGGCTGACGATCAAGAGGATGCTAAAGGACTAGATGATATCGTGGCGCAACGGCCTGATGGGCTGCTGGAGCTTGTTCAAGTCAAGTTTACAGTGGATCCTCATGAGCCCCGAAATGCACTCTCTTGGTCTTGGCTACTTCAGCGGAAGGGGACTAAGGGAAAATCGCTGCTTGAGAAATGGTCCGCTGCTGCATTTCGTATTGGTTTGGACAGGCTTGGTAAGGTCAGCCTGACCACAAATCGACGCCCTGACGCTAGTTTTTCCTCACAGTTGTATGGTGCTAAAGTAGATCTGACCGTGCTGCCAGAAGCACTGCGAGATGAGGTCGTAGAACATGTTGGTGGTGCCTCAAACGCCACGCTGTTCTTCGACAGGTTCGAGTTTTCACACAGCTACGTAGGGTATGAAACACTTGATAGGCATGTGAGTGCCGAACTAGAGAGACGTCACACCGATCATCAAGGGTGGCTCGCGCTGTACCGCCAAGCAATCGACTGGAGCATTAGACGCAATTCACCTTCGCCGGATGGACGAATCACGCTCGAAGTACTGCGGGCCACGATATCAGAGCGGCAACCACGGCCTCTTGATCAAAATTTCCGAATCCCTACTGGCTATCTTCCACCTGATCCAGAATTTGCAGATGCCTTCGTTGAGGAGGTTGCATCTGGGGCCTGGAATATTCGCATTTTGTGGGGCTCTCCGGGCCAGGGGAAAAGCACATTTCTGAGCTACCTGTGTAGTCGAATGACCGAATATGGGTTGCCATTCGTTAGGCATCACTACTTCCTAGATCTTCAGGATCCGTCTGACAGATTCAGCCTAAAGAGTGTCGCCCACTCCTTGATCGTGCAAATGCAAGCGGCCGATGTAGTTATCCTCCCTCCAGCAGGACATCAGCCTGAAGACTTGAGGGCATGGTTTACTGCCTGCGGTGATGCCTATGCGGCAATCGGGAAGCGCTTCGTCGTCATCATTGATGGCCTTGATCACGTGTGGCGAGAGAATGCCAAGATAATCGAACCGTTGGAGTCGCTCTTTGTACAGTTGCTTCCGTTGCCAGCGAACACATCCCTCATCCTAGGGACTCAGCGCGTTGAACTTACACAGCTTCCAGTGCGTCTGAATAGGTACACTGAGCGGGAGCATTGGGTGGAATTACCACGTATGCGCCTCAGCTCTATACGTGCTTGGCTGGATGCACAGTTTGTCGCCAACACGTTCCGACTCGAGAGTACTAGTGCTACGCCGCAGCTAGATCAATTGGCGGAATTGTCCTTAGCGTTCGAAAACGTTACTGAAGGACATCCGTTGGTCCTGACCTATACCTTCCTTGCCCTTGTACAGCTCTCGCCGGTGCTGACTGCGCGGCGCATCATCGAACACATACCACACCCTTTGGGTGATGCTCGCGCCTATTATCGAGCGCTATGGCAAGGTTTGTCATGGCAGGCCAAGGACGCTCTGCATCTCATGGCCGAAGATGGCTTCATTTGGCCAATTGGAGCGCTGGGCGTTTGCCTAGGTGTTGCAAATTCGAAATTGGAGGATGAGGTAGGGCATTTATTGGTCGCCGTAGACGCTGGTTTAATAGCGTTTCACGGTAGTCTTTACGTCTTTGTCTCCAGTGAGGCCGATCATCATGCGCGATTACAGTCACTTTTACCCAGTGTGAGGTGCTGGCTTGCGGACGAAGCGCCAGCCTATTTACGGTGGGCTTGGCTCTGGTTGTATGAATCACGCCTCGGTGCACACACAGCATTACTTGCAGGAACGACTAGAACCTGGGCAATAGCAGCTTTGACCCGAGCGTACCCCGTTGAGCAGATTAGTCGCATTCTGGCGGCAGCGGAGGAAGTCGCTTTTACTTCGGGTGACTATGAGCAGGCGATCCGCAAGCGCTGGTTAAAAATTCGGGTCGATAGTGGTCTAACCTACCAACTAGATGATCCACGCATACTTGAGAATTATGCACTTCGAGTGACACCCGATCCGTATCCTGCACTCTTGTTAGCGTCCGAAGTTAATCAGTACAGCATCCTCGGCCTACATCAGTTTGCCATGCTCTGCCTGTCCTTAGGACAAGCAGAGCGTGCAACTGAAGTTCAGGAACGAATGCGGAACAAGATCAACGAGCGTCTTCGATCGGGCGTGATGACTTCGCACGAGCGTGACCAACTGGTGGAGTTATATCTGGAGGTCGCAGCCGGGACTGGGCACTATGAACCGGCAAAAGTTCTGGGACTGATACGTCAGCATAATCGCGAAGTGGAAGTCTTCGAAAACTTCTTACGCGATGCCAGTCTTGCTAGTGACCTGAATCCGATCATGGCATTCGTCCGGCAACCGATGCCCTTGAGGTTACGACGACTTGTCGAGGTCGAAGCCGTGCGTACAGGAGCTTGGATTGACGCGAAACTACATGAATGGGATGACTTTAATCGCTTTACGAAGCATCCATTGTCGTCGTGTTGGCAAATAATTTATAAGCATAACGCTGTCATCGATAAGATTCCTTCGACTCAGCCTCATGACGCGCTTGTCCAAAAATTTGCTAGCTACGACGAAACGGAGTTTGCCAGATATCTACATTTCATTTTTTTCGCTTTGGTCGGTAATGTGTTGTTGCTTCCAGGGGCACAACTTCCCGGCGGATTGGGAGTTAGTAGCGAACGCACTTGGTTGAATTCGGCTTTAGGCAAGTTGGCAGTGGCTGCGAACAAGTGTGGCTTGCTATTCGCACGCGGCGAGTACCCAGATTTCTCGTTAATTTACCGACTGATCGACCTCAAGCGCCCAGTGCTTAGTGACCATGAGGCTTGGGCTGACCTACGCTCGTTGACCAAAGCGCTCTCGATGATTGCAGCAGACCTTTTTTTCCTGGGAAAGCCGCGCTCACGGCTGAGCCATCTTCCCTCCGGAGAATGGGAAAGGAGTTATCAGAGCGAATTATTTGATCTTCATGATTGGCAAACGCTGTTCCTGATACGCCACTTCCGCTTGCTCTCTGAAGACGTTGTGCGTGTTCAGATCGAGACGCAGGCGCAAGCCCTCCTCAGTACTGTCGGGCTGTTTAATAGACACGGGAGCGAGCTGACAGAACTATGCGGTTGGGCTACAGCCTACGGGATGTCGGAGTTGGGTGAACGGCTGTTAGCAAATGCGTATCGCTACGGTCTCGCCTATGGCTGGCGCAAAGACTGGCGATTGCCTTCGATCTTGGATGCCGTGGCAGAAATGTCGCTCCATGATCCGCAGGCAGCTATTATCTTGCTCGAAAAGCTTGCGCCAATCTACGCAGAGATCGGAGAAATGACCGAGAAATCCGGCGCTAGTATATCCGACCTCGCAGGCCTACTACTAAAGCTGATGCCAGAAACCTACCTTCGGTTCTACCGATTCTTGCTTGACCGAAGTGAGTGGTGTGAAGCTGAACGAGTCTTCGCTGCTTTCATCGAGACTATCGATGAAAGCACGCCAGCCGCAGCTGTAGTCACGGCATTCCTGTGGGATGGAGAAAGCCGGAAAAGCGTGAAGAAGGGGGCGAATCCTCAGGTAGATGCAATGTTGTCAATCTGGGGCCAAGGCTGTACTGAATCGCAAGATGTGAGCAGCGAATACTTAGGTTCGAAAGAGGAGGTCTTGGATGAAGCCTTGATGCCGTCGATCGAGATCTATCCTCCCTCCATATTTCCTGATTTTGTTGCTGCGGTCCGCGAAATGAGACTCTACACCCAATCAGAAACATGGTTCATACGGTGGTTCGAGTATTGGTGTGATCGAGGAAAAGGTAGAGAGTTACTGGATGCACTGGGAACTGCACTTGGCAGCACGGAGTTTGGTGCTGAGTCTGCACTGCTTGATCGAGCTTTTCACCTATGCCTGAAACTGCACGGGCCAAACAAGGCCTTCCGCTGGATTGTAGAAGCTCATCGTCATCGCAGGGGGTGGGCTGAGCAATACCATGGGGCAAAGGATTCCACGCAGCGTATCGCATTGGTTGCACAGCACTACCCAAAAAGATGGGCTGAGTTCGTCACCCAAACCTCAAGATCCGTATCGAAGATCTATGAATCTGAACGTGTGATTCCTGATGTGGGCCTGATGAGCCTTCTCCTTCACGTTGGTGAAGTTCAACGTGCTCTGAGCGTGTTGCAAACTATCGTGGACCTTGTGGTTGAAGAGTTCGAGGTTCAACCACTCACTAGACCTGTGTGGCTAGATAAGGGGAGTGCATGAATCTACGACAGGTCGCAGATTTGGCGGTTGCCCGCCTTGGTCTTCCTATTCCGATGGCCAAACTTGCAACGATACAAGCTGTTGCACAGGCTCTAGACTGTGAAGACACGGCGCTAGCCTTCGCCGAGGCTCTTGCCGATTGGGCTTCCACTCGCGAGTTAGAATCACAATGTCTCGAGGCTATTTGCCCGCTGTTGATTGCGACGCCCAAGCCAGAAGTGATTGCGTTGATTCGCCGGGCTATTAGTCGACCGTCGGTGGCATCTGATGCGCTGCTTTCGCTTGTGACTGGGTCGCCGGCTCTGGTCGCATCATGGACCTGCTGCCATTCAGGCCCTGCAACGAGCTTCTCAAAACTAGATGAGGAAGAGTCCCAACTTCGTTCTGGTACTTTTATTCCCCCAAGCTTTTCGGATCAGCTTGAAAGACTAGAGAGCCAGTCTGGTCGACCCTTTATTCGCCAGTGGGCATATGAATTTAAGATTCTCAATGATCGCCATGGTGGAAACGGTGATGGCCATCTCGACTACTTTTTCAGTTCTGATCGAAAAAACGTTGGGCACTTCGTCGCACATCGTAGCCACTCAGCGAGATCCGCCTTCCTCCGCACACTCGCATTCGCGGTGCAGTATTGGGGTATGCCAATAGCTATTGCTTCTGATTTCTCCGAGTTGGCATTTCCGATCGAGCCCATATTTCTACGCTTTCCTCCGCAGAACGCCCCCATTTGGGCAGACAAGATTCAGTGTCATGCGGCATCAGATGCTGAGGATGGCCCAATTTTTGCTGAGTCGTTGATTAAAAAAATAGAAGATGAGCTAAATGGGCGACTTATGCACTGCTCACTTGCTGTAGTCGATGAACCGAGATGTCATGTCGAATTCGAAGTCTTTGCAATTGCGAAAGCACGTGATGACTTAGATACTGCACAAGTGATTCATTTCTATAAATATCTGCTTGGAGAGATTACACCTGACCGCGACTCACTCAGGGCGTTCGTTTCCCCAGACATGGGATGCGATGCCTTGGAGCCCCTCGGTTTTACACCGCTGTTATTACCACTTATTGGGCGCAGTGTTGGTTATTTGCAGTCTGACATTGTTAGTCGAGTCCCTTATGTACCAGTATCATCAAGAGGCTTACCCAACTTGAAACTTGTACCAAAGCCGGAAGGTGCAGTGTTTCATGCTTATGGTCGAGAAGTTGGTTTCTGGGGGTGGTGGAACTGGAACTGGAAGCCCTCAAGCCTAAGACATCAGCCATCTCCAACCGCTTGTTATACCTCATTGGATCAAGATGCAGCGCGACAGTTGCTCGAACCCTTAGGTGGCAGGATGGAGTACGTGTGGCAAATTATGACTTGGACCCGTGAGTCTGATTATGGTGATTGGGCTGAGACAAAAAGAAGCGGTCACTATAAAGGCTGATTGTAGTTCTACAACAGAGTTCTTAAAGGTGACTCGGTCTTTGGTTGATGGACGTTGCGAAGTAATCGGCGTGAGGTGTTGGCGCCGGAGAAGCCAAGGGCAGAGGGCTGACTTGCATGGCTTGTAACCCCAGCGTAACCTCAGACTTCAAATGAACAAGTCCTACATCGCTGCGAGCCTTGCCGTATTTGGTGCTGGTAATACAGAGTCGAACCTACGACCTTCGCATTACGAAGAGACCGGCCTGACTACCCATCAAACTGATAGTGAATCGCCCCCGGGTTGCCAAGCCTCCAATCCATGGCTGTGAGTCATGAATTTAACTTAGAAGTGAGACACCAGCCTATTCAGTCGGACGATACTCATCGAATACCTTGTCAGGTTGCCTGAACCTGAGACATTTCCGAGGCCGCCAGTTGAGCAATTGCTCCGCTCGTCTAACCTCCTCGTCCGTGCTCTCTCGCAGGTCTGTTCACTTTGGGATGAACACGTCCTTGGTCTTTGATTTGATATGCTGGGACCCCGATTCGGGCCTCTGTTTTGCCTCCCTTTTTCGTGCAATTTCGTGTAATTCAGTGCAAACCACCAGAAACCGTACGCAACCAAAAATAACCAAATCGGCTTGAATCAATGGGTTATAACTGCCACAGTTATATCTCAACCGTTGTTTTGGGATTCAAAATCCGCCGTAGCAATACGTGTCGGTTCGAGTCCGACCCCGGGCACCATCAGATTCCATGACAAAAGGCCATCCTCGCGGATGGCCTTTTGTTTTTCCGGGCGGTGCTAAGAGGTGTACCCACAGACCCACAGACCCACAGACCCACAGACCCACAGACCCACAGACCCACAGACCCACAGACCCACAGACCC
>NZ_MKUI01000018.1:13352-140415 GCF_001898585.1 Aeromonas sp. 62-46
AGACCCACAGACCCTCAGACCCTCAGACCCACAGACCCACAGACCCTCAGCCCTTCAGACCCACAGGCTGTCAGGCCATCAGCCTCTCGGACTGCCATCCCCTCAGTCGATATTCTGTGCGATGCGCCACAGCACGCCGGCGGGATCGTACAGACAGAACTCCTTCATGCGCCACGGCTGGGTGACGAGCTCTGTGACCCGGACGCCGTAGCGGGCGGCGATCTGGCTCGCCTCCACTTGGGCCCGCCAGGCGGCCACGTCCTCCACCAGGAGGTGCATCATGAGCTGCTCGGCCAGCCCCGGGGGGTTGCCATCCTGCAGCAGGAAGCTTGCGTTGCCGAGATGAAAATAGGCTACGCCGTCGCCATCGGAGGCCAGGGTAAAGCCGAGATCCTGATAGAACTGCTTTGACAGCGGGAAATCCCGGGCAGGCACGAACGCCTTGATTTCGGTCACGTTGAGATTGGGCATGGGCTCCTCGCGGCGCTGGGAACAGGGGAAGATGGCTTGCCAGTATGACCGGGCATTTCGGGGCAGACCAGACGAATGGTGCGAGTTTGCACTCTTAAAGTGCTTGTGCCCCTCGGGTGGGGGGATATTGGTCGTCAGCCTCATTTGATTTCACCATGGTATGGCCCATTTCATTTATTTCATAAATACCTTAGCGGGATAGATAAGCCTGCCAGGGTGACATCACCACGGGTTCGCCCCGTCATTGTGAAGCGATTGGGTCATCCTGGTGCATTTTCCCGGCAATGCACAGCCAAAGTGCGATTTTCCCCCTGTAACCGGGCGTCGTGCGCCAAGATGGTGCGTGTTGAATATGATAAAAACATAACGCCATGAAATAAAAGGATTATTTTTCTTGGCCTGCTTTATGCTTTCCCCATGTCATGTCGCCATGATGTCTCCGTGAGCCACACAGGTGCGGTGGGCAGGTGGCCAGGTTGGAAATGCATATCAGGAAATGGACCCGGATGCCGGGACGACAAGGAGAGGGCTGTATGTTCAAGAGACTCGTAATGACTGGCCTGCTGGCGCTGGCCGCCACCATGGCCGCCCCGGGCTGGGCCGAAGAGGTGGCCGCGCAGGCCGATGTGGTACAGGCGGCCGCGACCGTGACCATCAACAAGGGGGACAATACCTGGCTGATGGTGGCGGCGGCCCTGGTGATCCTGATGTCCGTGCCGGGCCTCGCCCTCTTCTACGGCGGCCTGGTGCGCGCCAAGAACATGCTGAGCGTGCTGATGCAGGTGTTCACCCTGTTCTGCCTCATCACCGTCCTCTGGGTGGTCTACGGCTACTCCCTGGCCTTCACCGAGGGCGGCGCCTTCTACGGCTCCTTCGACAAGGTGCTGTTGATGGGGGTGACGCCGGATTCCATCGCCGCCACCTTCAGCAAGGGGGTCGGGATCAGCGAGTTCATCTACGTGGTGTTCCAGGGCGCCTTTGCCGCCATCACCTGCGGGCTCATCGTCGGCGGCTTTGCCGAGCGGATGAAGTTCTCGGCGGTGCTGCTGTTCGCGGTGATCTGGTTCACCTTCGCCTATATCCCGATGGCGCACATGGTGTGGTACTGGGCGGGTCCGGATGCCTACACGGATGCGGCCGCCGCCGAAGCGGCCGGTGCCACCGCAGGCTATCTGTTCCAGCACGGCGCTCTGGACTTCGCCGGCGGCACAGTGGTGCACATCAACGCCGCGGTGGCCGGTCTGGTTGGGGCCTTCATGGTGGGCAAACGGGTTGGCTATGGCCGTGACCCCATGACCCCCCACAGCCTGACCATGACCATGATCGGTGCCGCCCTGCTGTGGTTCGGCTGGTTCGGCTTCAACGCCGGCTCCTCCCTCGAAGCCAACGGCACGGCGGCCCTGGCCTTCGCCAACACCTGGATCGCGCCGGCCGCTGCCGCCCTCTCCTGGACCTTCGCCGAGTGGGCGATGAAGGGCCGTCCCTCCCTGCTTGGCGCTGTCTCCGGTGCGGTGGCGGGCCTGGTCGCCATCACCCCTGCCGCCGGTTTCGTCGGTGTGGGGGGCGCCCTCATCATCGGCCTGCTCAGCGGTGTGGCCGGTTTGTGGGGCGTGCACGGTCTCAAGCGTCTGCTGGGGGCCGATGACAGCCTGGACGTGTTCGGCCTGCACGGGGTGTGCGGGATCCTGGGGGCCGTGCTGACCGGGGTGTTCGCCAGCCCGGATCTGGGCGGCACCGGGGTGTGGGACTATGTGACCAACCAGGTGGCCGAGGGATACTCCATCCTGGCCCAGGTCAAGGTACAGGTCATCGGCGTGGGGGTGACCGTGGTCTGGACCGCCCTGGTCTCGGCCGTGGCCTACAAGCTGGTGGACCTGCTGATCGGTCTGCGGGTGAAGGAAGATGCCGAGCGCGAAGGGCTGGACGTGACCAGCCACGGCGAGAAAGCCTACAGCCATTGATCCTGCTGCCATGAATGTCATACCGCCGGCCCCGTCCGGCGGTTTTTTTATTGGGGCGGGCTGGCCAGGCTGCCCGGACCGGGCCGCTGGTGGCCGGGGTCGCTATTTGTGTTTGCGGGGTCTTTTATGCCTGCATTTTGGGCGGATCTCCGCTAAACTCTGCCACCCTTTATTCGGGGTCGCCGGGTCTGCCCCGTCGTCACCCTCTCTTTCATGCCTTCGGAGCCGCTCATGCCGTTAGTGGGACACCAACATCAGATCGATATTCTGGAACTGACCGACAAGGGGGATGGCAAGGGTCGCCTGTTCGATCGCCCCCTGTTTGTCGAGGGTCTGCTGCCCGGTGAGCAGGCGCTGGTCGAGTTGACCGAGGTCAAACCGAACTACCTGCACGGCAAGCTGGTCGAGCTGACCCAGCCGTCCGCCGACAGGGTGCCGGATTTTTGCCCCAATACCGAGTGCGGTGGCTGCCAGGTGCGCCCGCTGGCCTATCCGGCCCAGCTTGCCCTCAAGCAGAGCCTGGTGCAGAGCGCACTGGAGCAGGTCGGGCTGGGTGAGGCCGTGGTCAACCCCATCCTCGGCATGGAGACGCCGTTTGCCTACCGCAACAAGGCCCAGTACGCGGTGCGTGGCAGCGAGGCGGGCGCCGAGATCGGCTTCTACCGCAAGCACTCCCATGACCTCATCACCGCCGATGATTGCGCGGTGCAGGACTCGCTGCACGTGGAGCTCAATGCCCGGGTACGCAACTGGATGCGCGAGCACGACATCGCGGCCTATGACGAGGTGGCCCACACCGGCTGCGTGCGCAACCTGATGACCCGCAAGGGCTTCAAGAGCGGCGAGCTGATGGTGGTGCTGGTGACCCTGGGCGAAGCGCTGCCGTTCGAAACCGAGCTGCTGGCGGCCCTGGCGGATCTGCCGGTCACCACCCTGGTGCAGAACATCAACGAAGTGCGTACCAACCGCATCCTGGGTGACAAGAGCCGGGTGCTGCTGGGCAGCGGGGTGATCCGCGACAAGATCCACGAGCTCGAATTCGAGATCTCGCCCCTCTCCTTCTTCCAGAACAACCCGAGCCAGACCGACGTGCTCTACTCCAAGGCGCTGGAGTATTGCGAGCTGACCGGCAACGAGACGGTGTTCGACATCTATTGCGGCATCGGCACCATCTCCCTGTTCCTGGCCGGCAAGGCCGCCAAGGTGGTGGGGATCGAGTCGGTGGAGAGCGCCATCAACGATGCCCGTCGCAATGCGGCCCTCAACGGCATCGAGCAGACCGAGTTCCACGTGGGCAAGGCGGAGCAGCTGATGCCTGCCCTGCACGCCGACGGGGTGAGTGCCGACGTGGTGGTGATGGATCCGCCCCGCAAGGGCTGTGACAAGGCGGTATTGCAGACCCTGGTGGCCATGGCGCCGCGCCGGCTGGTCTATGTCTCCTGCAACCCCCAGACCCTGGCCCGGGATCTCGCCTGGCTGGTCAAGCAGGGCTTCGTGCTGGACGAGGTGCAGCCGGTGGACATGTTCCCGCACTCCATGCACGTGGAAGCCGTTGCTCGCCTGAGCCTGCCAGCGAAGGCCTGATCATCGCTCGGGATCTTCCCCTCGCGCGATGCAGGTGGAAGCGGTCGCCTGCCTGAGCCTGCCAGCGAAAGCCTGATCGGGCCGAGGGCGTGGCGTTAGCCAGATGGCTCTGATAAAAACGACTCCTGAGGGAGTCGTTTTTTTTATGGTCGTGGTCGGCAGAACCACCAGGCAGGGAGGTCGGCGTGATGATTCGTATGGCAGGGGTGGAGGATGCGGCGGTGCTGGATCGCTTCTTCGGGCAACTGGACAGGGAGACCCGCTTCATGCTGTATGAAGCGGGAGAGCGCCCCTCGGACATCGAGGGGCAGCGCAGGCGGCTCGAGGCCATGGCCGCGGCCCCCAATCAGGCCATGTGGCTGCTGGAGCTGGCGGGGGAGGTGCAAGGGTTTGCCGCGCTCCTTGGTGGCGGCCTGGCACGCAACCGCCACTGCGCTCTGGTGGTGATGGGGCTGCGTTCGGGGGCGCGCGGGCAGGGATGGGGGGAACGGTTGCTGCGTACCCTGATCGCGACCGCGAGGGATCTCGGTATCCACCGGCTGGAGCTGGGAGTGATGGCCCACAACGAGGTGGCCCACGCCTTGTATCGCAAGTGCGGGTTCGTGGAGGAAGGGGTGAGACGGCAGGCCTATCGGCTGGACGAGGGCTATGTGGACGAGATTGCCATGGGGCTGCTGCTGCCGCTGGACAGGCCATGACGCCGCTGGCCCCGAGATGCTGGTCTGGGGAGTTGGATTGGGGCAGGCTTGTGGGGAAACCATCAAGACAAGGAGGCGCCCATGAAGGGGATATTGCTGCGTTGGCTGGCTCGCTACGATGCCTGGTGCCAGGAGTGGGGACTCACACCGGAGAACCGGCGCTGCTGCGCGCCGGTACGCCATGATGAAGATGAGAAGCGCCCGGAGAAGGGCGACGACCTCACTGGAACTGGCGGGTCACGGCGCCAGTGACGCTGTTGTAGTCGAACGAGAGCCCGTCGGGGTATGCCGGGAAGCGGCCCACGGAGCTGCGCAGGGTATAGCGGCAGTTGTCGTGACGAAGGGCGCCGTCAGCCTGAGCGTCTGCCGGGATGAGCCGGGAGATGTAGTCACTGTCTGAATCCTGGTGCAACTCATCGGCCACCGTCAGATCGGTATCGAGCAGGGCGCCAAACAGGCTCTCGCAGTCGTCCCGGCTGCTGACGGAGATCTGATCGCTGTCGCCACCGGGGAAGACGGTATCGGGCCCCTGACCTCCCTGGTCCTCCTTGGTGCCAACCGGCCAGCCATGGCTGTTGATGTCGAGATCCTGCCTGCCCATGCCGCTAAAGTTGTAGAGTGCCAGGGGCTCCCCCTTCACCTTGACCGCCCAGCCGGCGTGGGCGAGCCGGGCGGCACTGGCAAAGCTGCCCGCCGTGGCCGAGACGCTGCTCTTGAGCCCGTCGTCCTGGATGTTGATGAAGCGGGGCAGGGCGGTCACGGCCAGGATCCCCAGCACGATGATGACCAGCACCAGTTCTATCAGGGTAAAGCCTCGGGAAACGTGTGTTGGCATGGAATGAACCCATTGAGTACGACAGACAGGTAAGCGCGACATGGAATTGATAGACACCCACTGCCACCTCGATTTTCCGGTCTTTGACACCGATAGGGAGGCGCTGCTGACCCGGTGGCGCCAGCTGGGGGTGGGCGAGTATATCATCCCCGCCGTGGGAGAGGAAAACTGGGGGCGGGTGATGGCGCTGGCCGGGCGCCACGACGACATCCGCTATGGCCTGGGGATCCATCCCTGGTATGTGGGCAAGCAGCCTCGGGATGCACTGACCCGGTTGGAGACCCTGCTGGCGAGTCGGCCCCGTGGGCTGGTGGCCGTGGGGGAGTGCGGGTTGGATCTGCGCTCCCATGTGCCGCAGGAGGGGCAGGTCGAGATGTTCGAGGCGCAGGTGCGGCTGGCCATGGCGCATGAGCTGCCCCTCATCGTCCACTCGGTGCGTGCCAACGACACGGTCGCCAAGATCCTGCGGCGCTTCACTCCGCCACAAGGGGGGGTCATTCACGCCTTCAGCGGCTCCCTGCATCAGGCGGAGGTGTTCTGGCAACTGGGTTTCAGGCTGGGGATCGGGGGGGTCATCAGCTATGAGCGCGCCAACAAGACCCGGGAGGCGATACGCCAGATGCCGCTGGAGGCCTTGCTGCTGGAAACCGACGCTCCCGACATGCCGCTGCAAGGCCAGCAGGGGGAGGTGAACACGCCGGCCAGCCTGCCGACCATAGCCCGCTTGTTGGCACAATTGCGGCAGCAACCGCTGGAGGATGTTATTTCGGTGTTACATGGCTCCACCCGGCGGCTGTTCCCCCCAGGAAATCATGAAATTAACATTTGATTATCAAATGATGACCGAGTGATAAAAAACAGGGCCCATAAAAATCGTTTGCGGTCTAATTAAACGATGTTCAGGCCGTTTGTGGCTTATAAAATGTGACCAGTATTCTATTTTGTCGCACCGTAATTAGTATAATGCGCACCCTTGATTAGCGGCTTCAATACACAAATCGTTAACAAGCTGGCAGGTGCTACTAAAGAGGAAGTGTTAATAATGAATCTGATAATGGGTCTGGTAGGGATGGCGACGCTCATCCTGATTGCGGTGCTGTTCTCCAGCAACCGCAAGGCAATCAAAATTCGTACCGTAGGTGGCGCCTTTGCCATCCAGGCCGGTCTGGGGGCCTTCGTGCTCTACGTGCCGGTCGGTCGTGACATCCTGGTAGGCGTGTCCGACGCCGTCTCCAGCGTCATCGGTTATGGCCAGAACGGCATCGAATTCCTGTTCGGTGGTCTGGTTGGCAACAAGATGTTCGAAGTATTCGGTGGCGGTGGCTTCGTCTTCGCCTTCCGCGTCCTGCCCGTCATCATCTTCTTCTCTTCCCTGATCGCGGTACTCTACTACCTCGGCATCATGCAGTGGGTGATCAAGCTGCTGGGCGGCGGTCTGCAGAAGGTGCTGGGCACTTCCCGTACCGAATCCCTCTCCGCCACTGCCAACATCTTCGTCGGTCAGACCGAAGCCCCGCTGGTGGTACGTCCCTTCATCTCCAAGATGACCGACTCCGAGCTGTTTGCCGTCATGTGTGGTGGTCTGGCTTCCGTTGCCGGCTCCGTGCTGGCCGGTTACGCCTCCATGGGCGTCAAGATGGAATACCTGATCGCCGCCTCCTTCATGGCTGCCCCGGGTGGTCTGCTGTTCGCCAAGCTGCTGGTACCGGAAACCGAGACCCCGAGCTACGACGAGAACACCGCAGAAGGTGAGCTGGACGACAAACCTGCCAACGTGATCGACGCCGCTGCCGCCGGTGCCTCCGCCGGTCTGCAACTGGCCCTGAACGTGGGTGCCATGCTGCTGGCCTTCATCGGCCTCATCGCCATGATCAACGGCATCTTCTCCGGTGTGGGCGGCTGGTTCGGTTACCCGCAACTCTCCCTGGAGCTGCTGCTGGGCTGGCTGTTCTCCCCGCTGGCCTTCCTGATCGGCGTGCCCTGGAGCGAAGCGGTCGTGGCCGGTTCCTTCATCGGTCAGAAGCTGGTGGTCAACGAGTTCGTGGCCTACCTGAACTTCGCTCCCTACCTGAAGGATGAAGTGCTGATCAACGGTGCGGCCATGTCCGAGCACACCAAGGCGATCATCTCCTTCGCCCTGTGCGGCTTCGCCAACCTGTCCTCCGTCGCCATCCTGCTGGGTGGTCTGGGCTCCATGGCACCGAACCGTCGCGGCACCATCGCCAAGTTCGGTCTGAAGGCCGTGCTGGCAGGTTCCCTGTCCAACCTGATGTCTGCGACCATCGCAGGCTTCTTCCTGGCGCTGTCCGGCATGTAACATCGCCTGACTGACAGGATAAAGACGAACGCCACAGCGATTTGCTGTGGCGTTCTCGTTTGGGGTGGTGACAACCGTTTTCCTGTCAAGACTAATAATAAAGTGAGTCAAATCGGAGGTTCTATGAATGAAGTGCTACTGGCTATGGCGGCCGGCTTTATCGTTGGGGTGTTGTTTTCTTTCCTCAAGTTGCCGATACCGGCGCCGCCCGTCCTCTCCGGCGTCATGGGGATCGTGGGGGTCTATCTGGGGGGCATTGCCTACTCCTGGATCCTGACCCGCTTCTTCTCTTAAGCGCCTTCCAGCGCTGGATTTGCCGGGTGTGAGGTACCTCTGAAATTGGCAAATCCGGCTTGCAAACACGGGGTATCTCGGCTGAAATAGGCGATGCCAGCAGGGTGCTGGCATTGACTAATGCCCGGTGAATCCGGGTGTTGGCGGTCAAATGGAATTGATTGGGAAGTCGGGTCTGCGTAGTCGGCCTTTCTCAAGTCTTCATGGAACCAAGTCCGCACTTTTGTAAGAAAGTGACAGGGCTCTTGCCTTATTTGCAGCCGTATTGCCTGTGCATTTGCGCTGCAATTCCATATCCCGTTGCTCCGGGAACGTCTCTGCCGACCCTTGGTGTTCGGTGAAGCCGATCGCGGGTGATGGGGCTTAACAAGACTTTGGAGACATAGCATGACTGATCTGAAAGTGGCCGCCCAACGCGCCCTGAACCTGATGGACCTGACCACCCTGAACGATGACGACACCGATCAGAAGGTGATCGACCTGTGCCACAAGGCCAAGTCTCCGGCCGGCCTGACCGCCGCCGTCTGCATCTACCCCCGTTTCATCCCCATCGCGCGCAAGACCCTGCGTGACATCGGCGCCGCCGACGTGCGCATCGCGACCGTGACCAACTTCCCCCACGGCAACGACGACATCGAGATCGCCGTGGCCGAGACCCGCGCCGCCGTGGCCTACGGTGCCGACGAGGTGGACGTGGTCTTCCCGTACCGCGCCTTCATGGCTGGCAATGAACAGGTCGGCTTCGATCTGGTCAAAGCATGTAAGGAAGCCTGCGGCGCCAAGGTACTGCTGAAAGTGATCATCGAGACCGGCGAGTTGAAGGAAGAGGCGCTGATCCGTCGCGCCTCCGAGATCTCCATCGACGCCGGTGCCGATTTCATCAAGACCTCCACCGGCAAGGTGCCAGTGAACGCGACCCCGGAAGCTGCCCGCATCATGATGGAAGTGATCAAGGCCAAGAACCCGAAAGTGGGCTTCAAGCCGGCCGGTGGCGTGAAAGACGCCGCCGTGGCGGGTCAGTACCTGGCCATGGCCGAAGAGATCCTGGGCAAGGACTGGGTATCCGCCCGCACCTTCCGCTTCGGCGCCTCCAGCCTGCTGGCCAGCCTGCTGGCGACCCTGGGGCATGGCGACAAGCCTGCCAATACCAGCGGTTACTAAGCGGTGGCAGGGGGCGGTGCGCCGCCCCCTTCCGGATCTGGTTCGGTCTGTGTTCGTGCGTGATGCACGGAGGGAATGAAAGATGTTTTTGCCTCAAGAAATTATTCGCAAGAAGCGCAACGGTGAAGCGCTCAGTACCCAAGAGATTCAATTCTTCGTCCAAGGCATAACCAACAACACCATCGGTGAGGGGCAGATCGCGGCCCTGGCCATGGCGGTCTACTTCAAGGACATGACCATGGATGAGCGGGTCGCCCTGACCTGCGCCATGCGCGACTCCGGCATGGTATTGACCTGGGATCACCTCAACCTGGGCGGCCCCATCGTCGACAAGCACTCCACCGGCGGTGTGGGTGACGTCGTGTCCCTGATGCTGGGCCCCATGGTCGCTGCGTGCGGCGGTTTCGTGCCCATGATCTCCGGCCGTGGTCTCGGCCACACCGGCGGTACCCTGGACAAGCTGGATGCCATCCCCGGCTACCAGACCTCAGTCGACAACGACCGCTTCCTGAAAGTGGTGAAAGAGGCGGGTGTCGCCATCATCGGCCAGACCGGCGATCTCGCCCCGGCCGACAAGCGTATCTACGCGGTACGGGATATCACCGCCACCGTCGAGTCCATTGCCATGATCACCGGCTCCATCCTCTCCAAGAAGCTTGCCTCCGGGCTGGAAGCGTTGGTGATGGACGTGAAGGTGGGCTCCGGCGCCTTCATGCCGACCTTTGAAGCCTCCGAGGAACTGGCCAAGAGCATCGTCGCCGTGGCCAACGGGGCCGGCTGCCGCACCTCTGCACTCCTGACCGACATGAACCAGGTGCTGGCCTCCAGCGCCGGCAACGCCGTGGAAGTGCGCGAAGCGGTGCGCTACCTGACCGGTGAGTATCGCAACCCGCGCATCCACGAAGTGACCATGGCCCTGTGCGCCGAGATGCTGATCTCCGCCGGTCTTGCCAGCGAGGACGGCGATGCCCGCACCAAGCTGCAAGCGGTGCTGGACAACGGCAAGGCAGCCGAGATCTTCGGGCGCATGGTGACCGGCCTCGGTGGTCCCGCCGACTTCATGGAGCGCTACGACGCCTACCTGCCCAAAGCCGCCATCGTGCGCCCCGTCTACGCGGCCCACAGCGGATTCGTCACCGCCATGGACACCCGTGAACTGGGTCTGGCCGTGGTGGCCATGGGCGGCGGTCGCCGCGCCGCCGCCGACAAACTCGATTATGCGGTCGGTCTGACCGACTTTATCCGCCTGGGTCAGAGCGTCGATGCTGACAAGCCGCTCGCCCTGATCCACGCTCAGACAGAAGCTCAATTTGCCGAGGCTGCCCGCATGGTGCAGGCTGCCGTGAAGATCGGCGACACCCGACCAGAGGCGCTGCCCGAGGTTTACCGTCGCATCGGTCTGGCTGATTTGTAACAAGGGGAAGTCCCATGAAACGTACCTTTATTCTGATGATGGACTCTTTCGGTATTGGTGCTGCCGCCGATGCCGACAAGTTCGGCGACGTGGGGGCCAATACCCTTGGCCATATCGCCAAGGCGTGCGCCGCCGGTGAGATCGAGGGCCGTGGCGCTCTCAACCTGCCAAACCTCAGCAAGCTGGGTCTGGGCCACGCGGGCGAACTCGCCAGCGGCACCTTCCCGGCCGGACTGAACAAGGATGTCGAGGTGATCGGTGCCTACGGCTTTGCCCAGGAGCTCTCCTCCGGCAAGGACACCCCGTCCGGTCACTGGGAGATTGCCGGCGTGCCCGTCTTGTTCGAGTGGGGTTATTTCCACGACCATCACAACAGCTTCCCGCAGGAGCTGCTGGATGCCATCGTCGAGAAGGCCGGTCTGCCCGGGTATCTGGGCAACTGCCACGCCTCCGGCACCCAGGTGCTGGACGATCTGGGCGAAGAGCACATGCGCACCGGCAAGCCGATCCTCTACACCTCTGCTGACTCCGTGTTCCAGATCGCCTGCCACGAAGAGACCTATGGCCTCGAGAAGCTCTATGAGCTGTGCCACATAGTGCGCGAGCTGCTGGAGCCCTACAACATCGGCCGCGTCATCGCGCGTCCGTTCGTGGGCAGCGGCAAGGGCAACTTCAAGCGCACCGGCAACCGCCACGACTACTCCGTGCTGCCGCCGGCGCCGACCGTGCTGGACTACATGAAGGAAGCGGGTGGCCAGGTGGTCTCCATCGGCAAGATCGCCGACATCTATGCCCAGCAGGGCATCACCAAGCAGGTGAAGGGGACCGGTCTGACCGAGCTGTGGGACAGGACTCTGGAAGAGGTGAAAGCGGCCGGTGACCAGACCATCGTCTTCACCAACTTCGTGGACTTCGACTCCTCCTACGGTCACCGCCGTGACGTCAAGGGCTACGCCGATGCGCTGGAGTACTTCGACTCCCGCCTGCCGGAGCTGTTCGACCTGCTGCAGGATGGCGACGTGGTGGTGCTGACCGCCGACCACGGCTGTGACCCGACCTGGAGCGGTACCGACCACACCCGCGAATACATTCCGGTACTGTTCTACGGCAAGCCGGTCAAGGCGGGCTCCGTCGGTCGTCGCGAGACCTTCGCCGACATCGGCCAGAGCATCGCGGCCTACCACGGCCTGCCCAAGCTGCAATACGGTACCAGCTTCCTGTGATGGTGACCCCGGGCCGGTTCGCCTGCCCGGGGTGCCACAGGGCCCCGGTTTCCTGTAATGTACCGCCGCCGCGCAGGCAGCGGACAATCCATAAAGACAATAAAACTCAACCTAGTGTGAAGGAATAAAGAGAATGGCAACTCCTCATATCAATGCGAAAGATGGCGCCTTTGCTGATACCGTGCTGATGCCGGGCGACCCCCTGCGTGCCAAGTACATCGCCGAAACCTTCCTGGAGAACGTCGAGCAGGTGTGCGACGTGCGCAACATGTTCGGTTTCACCGGCACCTACAAGGGTCGTCGCATCTCCGTCATGGGTCACGGCATGGGCATCCCGTCCTGCTCCATCTACGCAAAAGAGCTGATCACCGACTACGGCGTGAAGACCCTGATCCGCGTGGGCTCCTGCGGTGCCGTGCGTGAAGACGTGAAACTGCGTGACGTGGTGATCGGCATGGGTGCCTGCACCGACTCCAAAGTGAACCGTCTGCGCTTCAAGGACCACGACTTCGCCGCCATCGCCGACTTCGACCTGGTGGCCAATGCCGTTCAGGCCGCCAAGAACAAGGGCGTGGCCGTGCGCGTGGGCAACATCTTCTCCGCCGATCTGTTCTACACCCCGGACCCCTCCATGTTCGACGTCATGGAAAAATACGGCATCCTGGGTGTCGAGATGGAAGCCGCCGGTATCTATGGTGTGGCCGCCGAGTACGGTGCCAAGGCGCTGACCATCTGCACCGTCTCCGACCATATCCGTACCGGTGAGCAGACCACCTCCGAAGAGCGTCAGCTGACCTTCAACGACATGATCGAAATCGCGCTGGACTCCGTCCTGCTGGGTGACAACTGATCCCCCTCGCGCATAAAAAAACGGCGGCCCTCGGGCCGCCGTTTTTTTATGCGAAGCACGGTCAGAGATCGAGGGCGAAGCGCCCCTTGCCCGACTGCTTGGCCCGGTACATGGCGGCATCGGCCCGGTGCAGCAGATCGTCGATGTGACAATACTGGCCCGAGTGGCAGAGGGCGCTCCCTATGCTGCCGGCAAGGGGCAGCCGATGACCGGCTACGTCCCCAGGAACCGCCATGGCCGCCAGCAGCCGCTCGCACAGGGCGGGCAGCTCCTGCGCCGGTTGGCGCAAGGCGGGCAGTATGATGGTGAACTCGTCGCCGGCCAGGCGCGCCACCATGTCCCCCGGGCGCACCTCGGCACTCAGCACCTGGGCGAAGCGTTGCAACAGGGCATCGCCGACGTGGTGTCCCAGCCTGTCGTTGATCCCCTTGAAGCCGTCGAGATCGAGGAACAGCAGGCCCAGGGGTTCGGCATTCTGGCGCACCCGCTCCAGCTCCCGGGAGAGGCGCAGGGTGAAGGCGCGTCGGTTGGGCAGGCCGGTGAGGGGGTCGTGAGCCGCCTCGTGTTCCAGCTGGCTTTGCAGCGCCTTGAACTCGGTGATGTCGCTGCCGAGGATGTAGACCCCGGGCTCGTCGCCCCGGCTCGGGATCATGGTGATCCTGAGGTCGCGTCTGCCTATGGGGAGATCGAAACGGTGCTCGAAACTCACCTGCTCACCGGCGAGGGCCTTTGCCACATAGGCCATGGCCCTGCCGTGGGCCTCCTCGCCGATGACGTCCCGCACGCTCATTTCCCGCATCTGTTCGGTATCGAGCCCGAAGTAGCGGCAATAGGCCTGGTTGGCGAACAGGTAACGCCCCTCGGGCGACACCATGCTGATGGTGACCGGCAGGCCATCGGTGATGGCCCGCAGTCGGGCACGGCCACGCTCGATCTCCGCGAGCACCTGGCGGCGGGCCGTGATGTCGTGCAAAAACAGGGCGATGCGCACCTTGCCGTCGAACTGGTAACGCTCGGCAATCACCTCGACCGGGATGTGCCGGCCTGTGCGGGTGATGATGTCGCACTCCAGCCGCCGTGGCGGACTCTGCGGGTTGCCTGACAGGCTCAGCAGGGGATGCTCGGCGCCGAGCAGCCCGAAGAGGGGACGGCCCAGCATCTCGTCGGCGTGCCAGCCGAGCAGGGTGGTGGAGGCCGGGTTCCAGCCTGTGATGATGAAATCGGCATCGAGCTCGAGGAAGGCGTTGCTGGTGTGCTCCAGCATGTGCTGCAGGCGGCGCTGCTCCTGCCACAGCTGCTGCTGCATGGCGCCGCGCTCGCGCATCTCCTGATGCAGCTGTTCCACCGTGCGGGAGAGCTCCCGGGTCCGTGACTGCACCTGCTGCTCGAGCCCTTGCTGCAGCCGCACGAGTTCGGCTTCGGCCTGTTTGCGCTCGGTGAGGTCGGCAAACACGGCGATCATGTGGGGGGCCATGGTGCGGCTCTGGCAGAGGGTCACGCTGAGCTGGACCCAGCACAGGGTGCCATCGGCCCGGATCATCCGCTTCTCCAGCCGGTAATCCTGCCGTTGCCCCGCGATCAGGGCATCGAACAGGGGCTGCTCCCGTTGCAGATCTTCGGGATGGGTCATGGCGAGCCAGGTCCGGCTCAGCATCTCATGCTCGCTGTAACCGAGCAGCCGCTCCAGCCCCGGGTTGGCCCGCAGCCACTTGCCTTCGAGGGAGGAGAGGGCCATGCCCACCGACGACTGGTTGAAGGTGAGGGTGAAGAGATGCTCCTTGTCTTCCAGCACCTGGTTGAGGGTGCGCACCTGGTGGCGCCGCTCCAAATCGTGCAGGGTGTTCTCCACCAGGCGGCCGAAGTCGTCGAGATCCCGGCAGGCATCTTCGTCGAGATGGCGCGGCACATGGTCCACCAGGCAGAGGGTGCCGAGCACCACGCCATCGAGGGCGCGCAGTGGGCGGCCGGCGTAGAAGACCACGCCGGGATCATCGGTCACCAGCGGGTTGTCGGCAAAGCGGAGATCCCGTCTGGCATCCGGTACCTGCATGATGTCGGGGCGCAAAATGGCATGACCGCAGAAGGAGTGTTCCCGGTTGAACTCGCACATATCGACCCCGGTGCGGGCGAGAAACCACTGCCTGTTCACGTCGGTCAGGGAGACCATGGCGATGGGGAGTGCGAAATGCCGGGTGATGAGCCGGGTGAGGCGATCAAGCTGATCGATGGGCTCGTGGTCGAGCAGGCCGAGGATGCGCAGTCGTTCCAGTCGACTGTGTTCATCCCGCGGCAAGGGGGGGGCAATCATGTGGCTCTCCTGCCAGTGATCTTGCCAGTGTTATATACAAGCCGGAGGATGTGATCCACTCCCGCTTATTGCGGAGCGGCGGGTTTGCTCTGTTTCTTGTGCTTGCGCACCCGCATGTAGTTGCGACGCACCCCGTAGGAGATGAGCAGGCCGGCCAGCAGCATCACCAGCAGCATCAGGCGCTGTTTCTCCTGGTTGACCTTGAGATGGGTATCTTGTGCGGCCAGCAGTTTCTGCTCTTCCAGGGTGATCCTCAGATAGCCCAGGGTCAGGTTTCCGTCCTGGATCTCCTGGACGAATTGGATGCGCCCCTTGCCCTGCTCCGGCAGGGATTTGTTGTCGCTGCCGATGGGCAGCAGGCTGTCCAGCGGCAGGGCGTTGTCCGACTGGGCGAGGGGAATGCCGCGGGCGTCATAGAGGGTGACGTCCAGAATGTCAGGCTCGGCGGCCAGATCCTGCGCCAGTCTCTCCAGCTCGCTCTCCTTGTCCTCCTTGATCCAGCGGCGCATGTCCCGGGCGGCATAGGCGACCAGCGCCTGTGCCCTGTCCCGTGCCGCCGCGTGCAGGGCGGCCTGGCTCTCTCCCTGCATGTGGATGAGCAGCACCAGCACCCAGAGACCGAGCAGGACTCCCGCCGCCAGACTGACAACACGTTTGATGGGAAGATGACGCACAGAACCGGGCCTCTGGTAATGGATGAGCGGGGCTGGCTGGTGCCCCGGTGCCGCGAAGCGGGAAACAGGGTGGTCTGTTTCCATGTCTGCCCGCACCGCAGGCGGGATCTTGGCGCTTGCCTGTACAAAAAGCAATACGCTACTCTGGGCCCGCATGATGAACCCCATGATTTCCAAGGAAGGCGTCTCTCTTATGTTGTTGTCCCAACTTCCCCGCTCCCTGCACGACTGGTCCGGGGCCCTGAGCTGTGCCCCCTGCTGGCAGCTCACCAACGAAGCCCTGCTGCCCGCGGCCAACGCCCACGACAGCGCCTGGATTGTCCTGTTTGGCAAGGGGCTGGAGGCCGGTCATCTGGCCCGCCTGGCCCAGCAGCTGGATGCCCTGGGGCTTGAGTCAAGCCTCTATCCCGCAGGGGAGCAGGCCGGTATTCCGCTGCTGCTGCTTGGCACCAACCGCTTTTCCCCCGAGCTGGTGCAGGCGCTCAAAGCCCAGGAGTGGGACATCGACCTGTGTCATCTGGCCGCCCTGCCTACCCTGAGTGAGCCCGGTCTGCTGGTGATGGACATGGATTCCACCGCGATCAGGATAGAGTGCATCGACGAAATCGCGCGGCTGGCCGGGGTCGGTGAGCAAGTGGCGGCCGTTACCGCGGCGGCCATGCAGGGCAAGCTGGAGTTTGCCGACAGTCTGCGTGCCCGGGTGGCGCTGCTGGAAGGGGCGCCGGTCACCATCCTCGACGAGGTGGCGGCCGACATGCCCTGGATGCCGGGCCTGCCACTCATGGTCGATGCCCTCAAGCAGGCTGGCTGGAAGGTGGCGATCGCCTCCGGTGGCTTCACCCGCTTTGCCGGCGAGTTGCAGCGTGCTCTGGGTCTGGATGCCATTTTCGCCAACGAGCTGGCGGTGGAAGGGGGCTTGCTGACCGGCAAGGTGAGCGGCCCCATCGTCGATGCCGCCGCCAAGGCCGAAGCACTGCAACAGCTGGCCTCGGAGTACGGGGTGGTTGCATCCCAGACGGTTGCGGTCGGCGATGGTGCCAACGATCTCAAGATGATGGCGGTGGCGGGGCTTGGCATTGCCATTCATGCCAAACCCCTGGTACGTGCCCAGGCGGCGGCGACCCTCAATCACCACGATCTGGAAGGGGTGCTCTGCCTGCTCGGCGCCCTGGCTTGTCGCGACCGACGCTGGTGCTGATCCCGCTCAAGGAGGAGCCGATCACGAGATGGAACTGTTACAGCAATCCCTGTTTGTCCCCTGCGGTGAGCATCGACTCCATGTGCGCCATATCCAGCCCGGTGTCGCGGTGCATGCCGACCCCATCCTGATGGTGCACGGGGCCATCGAGAACGGCCGCATCTTCTACACCGAATCGGGCAAGGGGCTTGCCTGCTTTCTGGCTCGCCACGGGTATCAGGTCTATGTGGCGGATCTGCGTGGTCGGGGTCTGAGCACACCGACCATCGCCGAGCGGGCCGGCCACGGCCAGCATGAGCTGATCACCGAGGATCTGCCCGCCCTGCAGCGCTGGGTATCGGCCCGCCATGCCGGTGCCCGGGTGCACTGGATGGCCCACTCCTGGGGCGGCGTCATCATGGCCTCGACCCTGGTGCGCTTCCCCGAGCTGGCGGAGCAGGTTGCCAGCCTGGTGTTCTTCGGCACCAAGCGGGGGGTCTCGGTGCAGAACCCGGAGCGCTGGTTGAAGGTGGATCTGATCTGGAACCGGCTCGCCCCCTGGCTGGCGCGCCGCCGGGGGTTTCTGGCCGCCCGCCGGTTGAAGATAGGGGCCGATGATGAGCCCCTGCGCTACCTGCAGGAGACCATCCCCTGGGTCAAGTGCGGGCCCTGGCAGGATCCCTTTGACGGTTTCGCCTATGACGAGGCGGCGAGCCGGATCAACTGGCCCCCGCTCTGGATGATCTCCGCCAAGGCGGACAAGGTACTTGGCCACCCCGTCGACGTGCGCCGCTTCAGCGACGAGATGGGCTCGGCTGCCCGCCACACCCGCCTTGGGCGGGACAACGGCAACCGGCTCGATTACGACCACATCAACATGCTGACGGCCCCCCAGGCACAGGAGGATCACTTCCCCGACATCCTCGCCTGGCTGCGCAACCCCCAGGCTGCCTGATAGACAAAAAAAACGGGCGCTTGCGTGCCCGTTTTTTGTTGTCTCCCGGCCCTGCTGGCTAGCGGGGCCCGGATGGTATGCCAAGGCGGAACAGGGTCGCCTCGGTGGTATCGGTCAGTTCACCCACGCCCACGACACTCCAGAGCTCCTCTTCCAGCTTCTTGGCCTTGTGAATGGCGAACTTGGCGATGTAGTCCAGTTCACCCGCGATGAAGCTGGTGTCCGGGCGGCCGGTGCGCGAAATACCCACCAGTACCGAATAGAACTCGCCCTGTTGCCGGGCCAGCTCGATGAAGCGGCGCTTTTGATCCGGTGAGCTGAAGCTGCTGGCCAGGTGGCTGCGAAACAGGGGTGTTCCCCCCTGAGAGTGGAGTGCGGCGATGTAGACCTCCTCCTCTTCCGGCTTGTCTTCCCGCTCGATGGCGCGCAGGGGATTGAGCAGGAGGGCCTTGAGCAGTGCCCCCTGGAACAGGGGATACAGGTTCAACTGCTGATCCTGCTCGGTACAGATGCGCAGCAGACGGGAAAGGCTGCGTGGCTGTGGCGAGAGGCCGGCCGCGGCCAGTTTCGGTGCGGCCTTGAGCTTGTTCACATAGACGGGGGTGTTGAACAGGTGGTGGGTGTAGAGGTTGCGCAGCGCCCTGGCCATGCCGCGATAGCGATTGAACTCCCGGGTGGTCTTGAGCTTGTTCTGGTTGCTTTCGATCAGCAGGCTGAAGAACTGGTGGCCGGTATGGCGCTCGGCCGTCCCCTCGATGCACAGATGCAGCACTGTTCTGCTCAGGTTGAGGCTGACCAGCCGATAGGGTAGGCGTTGCAGGTCCATGTTCCTGGCGAGCTCCTGCAAGCGGGGCAGAGCCACAGTGATGATGTCTCCCTTCTCCCCGTCGAACGGCTCCTCCAGCTCGATTTGCATGCCGTGGGCAGAGATGTCTCGGGTCCAGCCGACCCAGGATCGCTCCTTGTGATGCAAGACGATGGCCGTCTTGTGCATGTAGCGCGCCTCCTTGCGCAGTTGCACATAGTGCAGCGTCTCTATCTCGAAGGGGGCGGCATGGATGTCATGGCCAAAGCGCTGCAAGGCGTTGGCGTTGAGCGGATCCTGACCCGTCTCTCGCTGGAACTCGTCGCGCTGGTTGTCCAGGTTTATCTCCTGCAGCATGCCCACGTAACCGAGCTGGGCCAGGCGCTCGCGCAGCAGCCTGTCCTGCAACTGGCTCGCCCCGCCCTGGGGGTTGTCGAGGTCGGCCTCCCGCAGGGTGCAGGCTTCCATGCTGAACTTGTACACCCGCCAACTGGGGCGGCGGGCGCCGATCTGGAAGAAGAGCGCGGTCAGTCCGCTCTGTTCCAGCTCCTCCCGGGTCGCGGAGAAGAAGTAGAGGTGGCTGCGTACCGCATGGGTAAAGCTGTAGATCAGCGTCTCGCGCAGTCCCTCTTTGCCTGGGAGCAACGAGGGCATGCGGGCAGCGGTGAAGAGGCTGGCGAGCATGTCGCGATTCTTGGCGTCGCGCCAGTATTCGAGAATGTGCTGGTTGTTCTCGGTGCGCAGGGCGATCTCGAGGGCGGGGACGCTGCCCTTGCCGAAATAGAGGGGCATGCCGGTCATGCGCGGCAGATAGAACTGCTCATACCCCTTGATGACGGCGGCGGAGAGCAGGTAGTCGACGCTGACGCGATAGCGGCTGCGGTTGCGCTCGATGAAGTCGCGCAGGAACTCGTCGAACACCGGATGCTCGCCGTTCTTGAGCAGCCTGAGCCAGAATTTGTCCTCTTTTCTCTCCTCCCCCAGGATCTGGTAGCTGACCGGGTCACGCAGCAGGGGATGGGGATGATCGCGTTCCAGTCCGGTGAAGAAGACGGCTATCAGGTCGCCTGTCTGGTAGTCGGGCAGATAGGGCACGGATACCCGGATGCCGCCGAGGGAGATGTCGGAGCTCTTGGCGAGGATCTTCTCGCCGTTGGCGAGCTGGAGCACCATGGGAGAGCTGAAGTGCATGCGCTCTTCCTGTCGCCCGTAATGGCTGGCGAAGGGGATGGCGCTGACATCGAACGGACGAAACGGGCTGATGGGCAGCGCCAGATTGTCGCTGCGCCCCTGGTTGAGTTTGTACCAGGCTTGCAGCGCCTCGTAGACTCCCAGGGTGTAGCTGTCCCGGTAGAGGTAGCACTGGGATTGAAACAGCTCAATGGCCTCGGCGGGCATGAAGTGGGTCACCCCGTCGAACTCATGCACCTGGCAGAGGGCGCCCAGCTCGTTGCGCATGTCGATGACGCGCCGACAGGGGGTGCACTTGCGTTTGAGTTCCATCTTCAGCAGGAACCGGCTGTTCGTATTTTCGTTCTGGGTCAGACGGTTGAAGATTTCGTCGAAGTCCTTTTCCCGGAGCAGGGGGACAAGTTGTTCTATCAGATGTAGTGGTTGTTCTGAATCCATGTATTCCTGCCGCGGAAAGTCACTTTTCCGATTCTGGGTTTGATCTGCCGGTCGCAAACAAGTATATCAAGCAGGAATTCATCCTGTCCCCGAGTTATCCATGGCCAAAAACAAAACCGCCTATGTTTGTTCCGAATGTGGAGCCGACTTCACCCGCTGGCAAGGCCAGTGCAGCGAGTGCAAGGAATGGAACACCATCACCGAGGTGCGACTGGGGGTGACGACACCCGGCAAGAGCGCTCGCTATACCGGTTATGCGGGCGCCGTCGGCAGCCAGGTGCAGACCCTGGCGGAGATCGCCACCACGGAGATCCCCCGTTTCAGCTCGGGCTTCAAGGAGCTGGACCGCGTACTCGGTGGCGGCGTGGTCCCTGGTTCGGCCATTCTCATCGGCGGCAACCCCGGGGCCGGCAAGTCGACCCTGTTGCTGCAGACCATGTGCGGCCTGGCGCAGCGCATGAAGACCCTCTATGTGACCGGTGAGGAATCACTGCAACAGGTGGCGATGCGGGCCGGTCGGCTGGGTCTGCCCACGGACAAGCTGCGCATGTTGTCCGAGACCAGTGTCGAGCAGATCTGCCTCATCGCCCAGCAGGAGCAACCTCAGATCATGGTCATCGACTCCATCCAGGTGATGCACGTGGCGGATGTGCAGTCTGCGCCGGGGTCCGTCTCCCAGGTGCGGGAGTCGGCGGCGCTGCTGACACGCTATGCCAAGCAGAATCATGTGGCCATCTTCATGGTGGGCCACGTCACCAAGGACGGCACCCTGGCGGGCCCCAAGGTGCTGGAGCACTGCATCGACTGCTCCGTGCTGCTGGATGGCGGGCACGACTCGCGTTTTCGCACCCTGCGCTCCCACAAGAACCGCTTCGGTGCGGTCAACGAACTGGGGGTCTTCGCCATGACCGGGCAGGGAATGAAGGAGGTGAGCAACCCTTCCGCGATTTTCCTCAGCCGCGGGGAGGAGCAGGCTCCGGGCTCCATCGTCATGGTGATCTGGGAAGGCACGCGCCCCCTGCTGGTGGAGTTGCAGGCGCTGGTGGATTACTCCCAGCTCTCCAATCCGCGCCGGGTGGCGGTGGGGATGGACCACAACCGTCTCGCCATGCTGCTGGCGGTGCTGCATCGTCACGGCGGGTTGCAGATGGCGGATCAGGATGTGTTCATCAACGTGGTGGGTGGCGTCAAAGTCGAGGAGACCAGTGCGGATCTGGCGCTGCTGCTGGCCATGGTGTCGAGCTTCCGGGATCAGGCCCTGCCCAAGGATCTGGTGGTCTTTGGCGAAGTGGGGCTCTCCGGCGAGATACGGCCCGTGCCCTCGGGTCAGGAGCGACTGCAGGAGGCGGCCAAGCACGGTTTCCGCCGAGCCATCGTCCCGCATGCCAATGCGCCCAAACATCCCATCGAGGGGATGGAGGTGGTGCCGGTGAAGAAACTCTCCGATGCCCTCGAGGCCCTGTAACCGACCATGAAAAAGGAGCGTATGGACGCTCCTTTGTTTTTCTGCCTGCCCGCTCAGGATTCGGGGGGGACGTGGTCTCGGTGCTCTTGCAGCAACTGCTCCAGCTCGCGATGGAGCAGTTGCTCCTCTCCGATGTTCAGCTCGATCATCCGCTTGAGGTGAGTGGCGCTGTCGATGTCGATGTGGTGGCAGTAAAACCCCAGCTTCTTGCTGGCTTCGTGGGTCAGCTCGACCTGCATCTTGATCTCGATGTCGCTGCCCCCGAGCACGAAGCAGATTTCGTACTCCTTGTCCTCGCTGGCGACCCAATCCTCGGGTCTGAGCAGCAGGGCTCCCTGCAGGGAGACATCGACCAGCTGGGTGCGCCACTGGTGTTCACCCTGGGTGAGCTTGGCGGCGGTCAAATAGAAAATCCGAGTAAAGTGGCGGCGCTCGGCCATGGTCGTCTCCGGTCTGCGTGCGAGCAAGATGCTCATCCTTCATGTTGCAGAGTGTAATGTAGCTGGTGCATCAGGATGTTGAACTGGCTCCGATATTGAATATCAGACCTGCTGATGGCTGAGGGATTCCACCACCTGCAGCGCCTTGACCAGCCGATCCTCCTGTTTGAACCTGTCCTCCAGCACGGGGCCGAGCTGGTTCAGATCCTCGTCCAGTTGCAGCAACTGGGCTTCGTCGGCGTTGCTGTACTTGTCGTTGAACTCCAGCGCGAATTCGGTACAGGCACGGATATGGGGGTAGATACGCTTGGCCAGCTCCAGTTTGTCCCCGCTGGCTTGCTCAAAGGCGGTGACGACGTGGTTGTAGATCTCGAAATGGCCTGCGCTGACGTAATCGACCAGTTGTTCGCAAAAACGTTGCAGTTCGACGTGGCCTGGGAGGGTGCGTTGCTTGCACTTGGCGGGCATGAGGCCTGCAAGTCGCATGTACTCGACCAGCAACGCCTGTCTGGCATCCAGCCAGTCATCTATTGCTCTGTGCTTGCCTGCCAGTGCGCGCTTGGTTTTTTCCAGTTCAGTTAACATAGTCCCTCCATGGGCATGGCATGCGGCTCTCGGGTCGCATGCCTTCGGTCATTCTCATCGACTGACGACACTCCTATAACTAGGGAAAATCCAGTTGACCGTCAATAGGAGTGTAGGGATATTGTTACATCAGGTGGGGATTTGCATGCCTCTCCCCACCGGTACTTCGCATCCTGTCGCCCATCCAGGGGACAAGGGGGCGATATATGTGACTATTTCCGCAGATCTTGATGAAAACCCCAGCATTCAAGCCAATCCGGCTGATAAAGCCTTTGCCTGAGTGTTTTTTTTTGAATAGAGTGGCACGGTGCTAAATGCCCGATCATAAAGGAAATGTTATGAACAAAGCTCAACTTGTCGATGCAATTGCCGCCAAAGCAGACCTGAGCAAAGCTCAGGCCAAAGTCGCTCTGGAAGAGATCATCAATGGTATTACCCAGAGCCTGAAAGAGGGCGATGCCGTTCAGTTGGTGGGTTTTGGTACCTTCAAGGTCAACCATCGCGCGGGCCGTACCGGTCGCAACCCGCAAACCGGTAAAGAGATCCAGATTGCAGCTGCCAATGTGCCGTCCTTCGTGGCTGGCAAGGCGCTGAAAGACGCTGTCAAATAAGATCGTCTTGTAATCAAATGAAACCCGGCTTGTGCCGGGTTTTTTCTTGCCATCTTCGTCAAAATTTGTTTCAGATACACTCAGGATATGGCATGCGCTGTAGCGAGGTGGATATGGAACAGAAAAATGCCATTCGGCAGGTAGCCGTCCCCTGGGCTCCCTCTCGTCAACTCCCTCCCGGCCTGGTCGTTGCCGAACTGCATCAGGATATCTGGAGCGACACCCTGACCGTCATGCTGGGGCGCGCTCGCAGCATCGATCTGCCTCCGTTGCCCCTGTGCCGGGTGAGTTTTCGCCACATCTTCGCGGTGCGGGTGATGGAGGACTGCGATCTGGCGGAGGGGCGTGATAGCCACGTCATCGAGGAGCAGATCCAGCTCATCACCCCGTCCCGTTTCGCCAGCTGGTTCCATCAGGAATCCGATGGACTGCACTTGGATGAAGATTTGCAGCACTACCGCATCTCGACCTGGGATTACTGCGCCGATGTGCTGACCTCTTCTCCCCCTGAACTCCAGTTCATGGTTCAGGAGGAGTAAGCCAGACTGTCGGGCCGCCTCCGTGGTGACAAAAAAGCCGGCGCAGGGGCGTCGGCTTTTTCTTGTTCGGGAGAGGTGGCGTTCAGCCCAGGAGTTGGTCCCGGTGCAGCCCCAGCACGATCAGCAGCCCGATGAAATAGAAGGCGCTGAGCTTGATGCCGAGAATGGTGAGCAGGCCGGCGCACAGACGCACCAGGGCCTTGTGCAGCCAGGATCCGGTGAAGCGGTACATGATCACTCCACCGCGTCGGCTGGCGCGAACTCCGGCACCTTGGCCATGGCGTCCAGCACCACTTGAATGTCGGCCCCCGGCTTGCAGGCATTCTCGCTCAGATGGCGACGCCAGGCGCGCGCCCCCTGCATGTTCTGGAACAACCCCAGCATGTGGCGGGTCATGTGGGAGAGGTAGTTTCCCTTGGCCAGCTCCTGTTCGATGTAGGGCAGCATCATCCGCACCACCTCGTGGCGGCTTGGCACGGCACGGTTCTCGCCGAACACCAGATTGTCCACCTGGGCCAGAATGTAGGGATTCTGGTAGGCTTCGCGGCCCATCATGACCCCGTCGAGGTGCTGCAGATGTTCAAGAGTCTGTTCCAGACTGGTCACTCCGCCGTTGATGGCAATGGTCAGATCCGGGTAATCCTGCTTGACCTGGTAGACGCGAGGATAATCGAGGGGCGGGATCTCGCGGTTCTCTTTCGGACTCAGGCCGCTCAACCAGGCCTTGCGGGCGTGGACGATGAAGGTATCGCAACCGGCGTCCCTTACCTGCTCGATGAAGGCCTGCAAGAACTCGTAGGAGTCTTGCTCGTCGATGCCGATACGGGTCTTCACGGTGACCGGAATGTCGACTACGTCGCGCATCGCCTTGACGCAATCAGCCACCAGTGCGGGTTCGCCCATGAGGCAGGCGCCGAAGCGGCCGTTTTGCACCCGATCGGAAGGGCAGCCGACGTTGAGGTTGACCTCGTCATACCCGCGCTCCTCGGCGAGCCTGGCGCAGCGGGCCAGGTCTGCCGGGTTGCTGCCACCCAGTTGCAGGGCGAGAGGGTGTTCCTGCTCGCTGTAACCCAGATAGTCGCCCTTGCCGTGGATGATGGCGCCCGTGGTCACCATCTCGGTATAGAGCAGGGTCTGGCGGGTCATCAGACGGTGGAAATAACGGCAATGCCGATCGGTCCAGTCCAGCATGGGGGCGATGGAAAAGCGCTGCGCCTGCATAAAAATCATCCGGGTTGGCCAAACAAGGGGCGGGATTCTATCACAACGTGAGACAGCCCCAGAAAATGAATTTTGTCGCCGCGCACTGGGGGCCCTGTGATAGTATCCGGCTAATTGACAGGGTATCTGCGTGAACATGAATCAAGACCAACTTCTACAACGAGCGGAGCGCCTCTGCGAGCAGCGCGGGATCCGTTTCACCCCGACACGGCGCCAGGTGCTCCGGCTGCTTGCCGCCCACGGCAATGCCATCAGTGCCTATGATTTGCTGGCCCAGTTGCAGCAGACCGAGGCTCATGCCAAACCGCCTACCGTCTATCGGGCGCTCGACTTCCTGCTCGAACAGGGCTTTGCCCACAAGGTGGAGTCGCTCAACGCCTTCATCTTCTGCTGCCACTTCGACCATGCCCACCCGATGCAACTGCTGATCTGCGATCGTTGCGGTGAGGTAGTGGAGCTGCACGATCCCGCCATCGACGGCGCCTTTTCCGAGCAGGCTCATCAGCATGGTTTTACTATTACCAACAAGACCATAGAAGCCCATGGTCAATGTGCCCGCTGTTCCGTTACCGTAGGAAGTCAAGATGAAGGCTGATTTTGTAAACCCGTTCCTGCTCTCCCTGCTCAACGTGCTCTCCACCATGGCACAGCTGGAACTCAAACCGGGCGCGCCCAAGCGCAAGACGGACGAGCTGGCTCGGGGAGATGTCTCCGGCCTGATTGGCATGGTGGGTCCGCAGACCCGGGGTTCCCTCTCCATCAGCTTCGAGAAGGGGCTGGCACTGGAGATCATGCGTCGCATGCTGGGGGAGGCGCCGGCGACCATCAACGAGGAAGTGACCGACATGGTGGGCGAGATCACCAACATGGTGACGGGCGGCGCCAAACGCATGCTGGGGGAGAAGGGCTATGAGTTCGACATGGCGACCCCGGTCATCGTCTCCGGTCCCAATCACACCATTACTCACCGGGCCGACGGCGCCAAGATCATGATGCCGTTCGAATCGGAGTATGGCCGTGCCACCATCGAGATCTGCTTCGAGTAATCGCCATGTGGAAGATGCTGAAATGGAGTGTCATCGGTGGGGTGGTGCTGCTTATCCTGTCGGATATCGAGATCAGCACCTCTCTCTACAAGTACGAAGACAACCGCGTGGAGATCAACTTCCCGCGCTGGCAGGCTGACCAGCCCTGGGGCACCCTGCGCTGGCATGCGGGCCGGTTTGAGCATCACTGGTACGGTCTTGCAGGCAAACCCAAGCCAGCAACCGTCCTCTGAAGAGCGCTCTCCACAACGGATGAACCAGATTGCACCAACAAAAAAGAGGCCAGCGAATGCTGGCCTCTTTTTTGTTGGTCAAGATCTGTTATCAGGCAGCTTCTGCTGCCAGCTTGCCATTGCCACGCACCATGACACCGAGGCCACAGGCCAGCAGGGTCGGCAGCAACCAGGCCAGGCCCTTGTCAAACAGCGGCAGGAAGGCGAAAGCATCCATCTTCATGCCGGCGGCGCCCAGGCCGTCCAGGCAGCCGAACAGGAAGGCGACCAGCAGCACGGAGCGGAACACCAGGCGGGGGCGACCGAAGTAACCCTTCAGGAAGGTGACCAGTACCAGCGCCACGGCAACCGGGTAGATGGCGACCAGCACCGGAATGGAGAGGCTGATGAGCTGGCTCAGGCCCACGTTGGCCACGACGCCGCAGATGACACCCAGCAGCACGACCAGCTTCTTGTAGCTCATGCCGGTCAGGTTGTGGAAGAAGTCGGAGCAGGCGGAGATGAGGCCGACGGCCGTGGTGAAGCAGGCCAGGGTGATGATGGCAGCCAGGATGAACTGACCCGGTTGGCCGAACAGACTCAGCACGTAGGCGTTGACGATGGCACCGCCGTTGCTCACGTCTGTGGCGACGCCGGCAGCGGTGTTGCCCAGCTGGAACAGGGAGACATAGACCACGGAGAGACCGATGGCGGAGATGATGCCCGCGATGGCCAGGTACTTGAACTGGCTCTGGTAGTCATGGATGCCTTTCTGGCGCAGCAGGTCGACGATCAGGGCGCCGAACATCAGGGACGCCAGGGTGTCCATGGTGTTGTAGCCTTCCAGAATGCCTTTCACGAAGGGGGTGCTCTGGTAGTCACCGGATGCGGCAGGCATGCTTCCTTGCGGTGCGACGAAGACACCGATGGCCAGGGTCAGCAGCAGCAGCATCAGCAGCGGGGTCAGGTACTTGCCGATGGCATCCATCAGCTTGCCCTGGTTGAGGGAGACCAGGATGGCCACGCCGAAGAACAGTACTGTGTAGGCAGCCAGACCGGATGGTCCCATGTCGCCAAGGAAGGGCTTGAGGCCCATCTCGTAGGCCACCAGGCCGGTACGGGGGGCGGCGAAGGCCGGGCCGATGATGATGTAGATGGCGACGGCCAGTGCGGTGGCCACGCCGGCCGGCAGCAGCTTGGTCATGCCGGCCCAGCCGTTGCCAGCCTTGGCGACGGCGATGATGGTGATGAGGGGCAGGCCCACGGCGGTGACCAGGAAGCCCAGCATGGCCAGGGAGAGGTGCTCACCCGCCATGAAGCCGGCCAGGGGCGGGAAGATGATGTTGCCTGCGCCCAGATAGAACGCAAAGGTCATGAAGCCCAATCCGAGTACATCGGACAATGTGAGTGATTTCGTCAAGTTCAACCTCGTCTGTCTTGTAAACTATTGCTTGTTATAGTTTTTTATTTGTCAGTGACCGGCACTTTCCGGGGGTAAAAAAAAGAGCCCCGCTGGTTTTTTCATCGCGACCAGTGGTTTGAACTGGTCTTGAGCGGGCGCTCATTTAGCAGTCAGCATAATGATGTGAAAAAATAGTTCAAGGCAAAATTTACATCTTCAAATAGAAGGGGCTGGTTAGTTGGATATATCTGTCGGAATAGCCTCCCGTGGCAGAATGGATCACAATTTCACCCCTCTCACACTTGTTTAATCCTCTGCCAAGCAGCAATAAAACACGATTTGCCTCTTTCCCCTCTCTGGTGGTAACAGCCAGATAACAACGCTCATACAGATCATAACTCGACGAAATGCATAAAATTTCATCCGCCATCGCCGTGGGCAGCACCAGGGCCAGTTGCCCGGTACGGCTCAGCAGGCGATCGCTGGCGGCCAGCAATCCCCTGGGGTCGAGCCCCCCGGTATGTCGCGCCAGAGCCCTGGCCGGATCGCGAAGTGTCTGGCCTGCCGGGAAATAGGGCGGGTTGGAGACGATGAGATCGTAAGGGGGGGCGAGGTGATCCTGAATGGCGCTCTCTATGATGGTGACCCGCTCACGCCAGGGGGAGGCCGTCACATTCTCATGGGCCTGCATGGCTGCATCCTTATCCAGCTCCACCCCGTCTATGTGGCAGTCGTTCGTGCTGCGCTGGGCCAGCATCAGGGCGATGAGGCCGCTGCCGGTGCCGATGTCCAGCACCCGGCGGGCGCTGTCGACCGGCGCCCAGGCTCCCAGCAGAATGCCGTCCGTACCGACCTTCATGGCGCAGCGGTCGTGATCGATGTGAAATTGCTTGAACGTGAAACCGTTGTTGCGCCCCATTCGGCCCTCCTCCTGTGCCTGCCCGCGGAAAATGGCCGGCGATTATAGCGGCTAAGCCACAGTCACCATAGGAGCCGGCGGCATAATCGCCTATAATCTGCCGCTTCCTTAATGACCGAGTATTGCCATGAGCCAGTCCTTTGATGATTTCGACCTGAATCCAGCCCTCAGTCGGGCCTTGGCCGAGATGGGATTCACCCGCCCCACCACCATCCAGCAGATGGTGCTGGAGCCAGCCCTGGACGGCCGCGATATTCTGGCTTCTGCGCCGACCGGAACCGGCAAGACCGCCGCCTTCCTGCTGCCCGCGATGCAGCACTTGCTGGACTTCCCGCGTCGCAAGCCGGGTCCGTGCCGCATGCTGATCCTGACTCCGACCCGCGAGCTCGCGCTGCAGGTGAGTGCTCACGCCAAGGCCCTGGCGGTGCACACCCATCTCAGCATCGAGACCATCATCGGTGGCGTCAGCCATGAAGAGCAGCTGCCTGCCCTGACCAAGACCACCGACATCGTGGTGGCCACCCCGGGCCGTCTGCTCGAGTACATCGAGAAAGAGGAGTTCGAGAGCCACGACATCGAGGTGCTGGTGCTGGATGAAGCGGACCGGATGCTGGACATGGGCTTCATCAAGGACGTGAACCGCATCGTGGAAGAGGCGCGCTACCGCAAGCACACCATGCTCTTCTCCGCCACCCTGGAAGGGGCCGGCCTCGAGAAGTTTGCGAGCGAGATCCTCAAAGACCCGGTTGAGCTGCACGCCGAGCCGCCCCGCAGCGAGCGCCGCCCCATCACCCAGTGGATCCACCTGGCCGATGATGCCGCCCACAAGCTGGCTCTGCTGGTGCACATCCTGAAAAACCCGGAAACCCAGAAGGCCATCATCTTCGTCAAGACCCGTGAGCGACTGGCGGAGCTTTCCGGCCAGTTGCAGGCGGCAGGCGTGCCCTGCGCCTGGATCCGTGGCGAGATGGAGCAGGCCAAGCGCATCGAGTCTATCCGCAAGTTCCACGAAGGGGAGGTGCCCTTCCTCATCGCCACCGACGTGGCCGCCCGCGGCATCGACCTGCCGAACGTCAGCCATGTCATCAACTACGACATGCCCTACGGCGCGGATGTCTATGTGCATCGCATCGGTCGTACCGGTCGTGCCGGCAACCGCGGCTGCGCCATCAGCCTGGTGGAAGCTCACGACATGGCCATGGTCGCCAAGATCGAACGCTACACCGAGGAGCGCCTCAAGCGCCGGGTGATCGATGAGCTGCGCCCCAGACACAAGGAAGCGCGGGTGCCGGTGAAGAAGAAAAAGCCGAAGGATGCCAAGAAGTCGGCAAAGAAGAAAAAGAAGTAATGCCCCCGAGCACAGTTGAAACGGCCATCCCAGGATGGCCGTTTTGCTGTCTGCTGCCTGGGGAGTGGCCTGAGAGAGGCGCAGAAAAAAGCCGACGCAAGGACGTCGGCCAACAAAAAGTGCTTACAACAGAGGATTCACAGAGTCAGACCCGAGGATCTCCGACTTGGTTCCCTTGAATGTGTAATTAATTTTCAGCGCGCTTGAACATCAGGGTATTGGCGTCGGACTCTTCCGGTACAAAGTTGTAGCCGTCGGCATTGAAACCGGTCAGCTGTTCCACCCGGGTGAGCCGATGCTTGATGATATGACGTGCCATCATGCCGCGGGCCTTCTTGGCGTAGAAGCTGATGATCTTGAACTGGCCGTTCTTCTCGTCCTTGAAGACCGGGGTGATGATGCGCCCCTGCAGGGCTTTCGGGCGCACCGACTTGAAATACTCGTCGGAGGCGAGGTTGATCAGTACGTCGTCCCCCTGGGCTGCCAGCGCCTTGTTCAGGTGCGCAGTGATGATGTCGCCCCAGAACTGGTAGAGGTCCTTGCCGCGCTGGTTGTCGAGGCGGATCCCCATCTCCAGGCGGTAGGGCATCATGAGGTCAAGCGGCCGCAGTACGCCATAAAGGCCGGAGAGCATGCGCAGGTGGGCCTGGGCGAAGTCGAGGTCGGCCTCGCTGAAATCTTCTACGGCCAGACCGGTGTAGACGTCCCCCTTGAAGGCCAGCAGCGCCTGGCGGGCGTTGGCCGGCGTGAAGTCAGGCCGCCACTCGGCAAAGCGGGCGGCGTTGAGGCCGGCGAGCTTGTCGCTGATCTTCATCAGGCTGGCGATCTGGTCCGGGCTCAGTTGACGAGCCCGGGTGATCAGTGCTGCGGAGTGGTCCAGCAGTTCGGGTTGGGTGAAACGGGAGGTCACCAGGGGTGACTCGTAATCCAGCGTCTTGGCCGGGGAAACCACAATCAGCATAACTGTCCTTTACTAGCGATGACGCACGCCCCTCATTCATCCAGGGTCACGTTGTCGAGAGTGCCTGCGCCCAGCTGCTCGCGACCCGACAGCTTGATGAGCAGTCGCAGGTCGTTGGCGGAGTCGGCATGGGCAAGGGCCTCACTGTAGCCAATTTGGCCGGCGCAGAACAGGCCGAACAGCGCCTGATCGAAGGTCTGCATGCCGAGCTCGCCGGATTTGGTCATCACCTCCTTGAGTCTGTGCATCTCTCCCTTGCGGATGATGTCGGTGACGAGCGGGGTGTTGAGCAGGATCTCGAAGGCGGCGACCCGGCGCTGCCCGTGAGCGGAGGGGAGCAGCTGCTGGGCGACGATGGCGCGCAGGTTGAAGGAGAGATCGAACAGGAACTGGCGGTGCTTCTCCTGGGGGACCAGATGCAGGATGCGATCCAGCGCCTGGTTGGCATTGTTGGCGTGCAAGGTGGCGAGGCAGAGGTGCCCCGTCTCGGCGAACTGGATGGCGAATTCCATGGTCTCCTGGGAGCGGATTTCACCGATGAGGATGACATCCGGGGCCTGGCGCAGGGAGTTTTTGAGGGCGACATCGAAGGATGCGGTGTCGATCCCCACCTCCCGCTGGGTCACCAGACAGCGATCGTGCTGATGGACGAACTCCACCGGATCCTCCACCGTCAGGATGTGGCCGTCACCGTGTTGGTTGCGAAAGCCGATCATGGCCGCCTGGGTGGTGGACTTGCCGGCGCCAGTGGCGCCGACGAAGAGCACCAGCCCGCGTTTGGCCATGGCGACCTCCTGCAGGATGGGAGGCAGCACCAGCTCGTCAAAGGTGGGGATGCGGGTCTCGATGCGGCGCAGCACCATGCCCGGCATATCCTGTTGCCAGAAGGCGCTGACCCGAAAGCGCCCCAGCGAGCCCCGCTGGATGGCGTAGTTGGCCTCGCGGGTGTGCAGGAAGCGCTCGAAGTGGGTCTCATCCAGGCTCTCCCTGATCAGCGCCAGCGCTGTCGTCTTGTCGAGGGGGGCTGGTCCGAGCGACACCAGACGCCCGTTGACCTTGAGGGTCGGGGGGGCATCGACCGTGATGAAGAGATCCGAGCCCTTTTGTTCAACCAGTGCGGCGAGCAGAACATCCATGTTCATGGCGACTCCTTGGGTGTGCGAGCTTAAATGGTATTGGGATCGACCGCCTTGGCTTTGGCATCGAGAGAGGCGACGACCCCCCGGTTGACCAGCTGCTTGAGGCTCTGGTCCATGGTCTGCATGCCGTGGGTCATCCCGGTCTGGATGACGGAATAGAGCTGGGCCACCTTGTCTTCCCGGATGAGGTTTCGCACCGCCGGGATCCCCAGCATGATCTCGTGGGCCGCCACCCGGCCGCCACCGATACGCTTGAGCAGGGTCTGGGAGATGACCGCCCGCAGGGATTCGGAGAGCATGGAACGCACCATGTCCTTCTCCGAGCCGGGGAAGACGTCGATGATACGGTCGATGGTCTTGGCGGCCGAGGAGGTGTGCAGGGTGCCAAATACCAGGTGACCGGTTTCGGCGGCGGTCATGGCGAGGCGGATGGTTTCGAGGTCCCGCATTTCACCTACCAGGATGATATCCGGGTCTTCCCGCAGGGCCGAGCGCAGGGCGTTGCTGAAGCTCTTGGTGTCGCGGTGTACTTCCCGCTGGTTCACCAGGCAGCGCTTGTTCTCGTGCACGAATTCGATGGGATCCTCGATGGTGAGGATGTGGTGGTGGAAGTTGTCATTGATGTAATCGACCATGGCGGCCAGGGTGGTGGATTTGCCCGAGCCGGTGGGTCCAGTCACCAGCACCAGGCCGCGAGGGTACTCCGCTATCTTGCGAAATATCTCCGGCGCCCCCAGATCGTCCAGGGTCAGAACGGTGCTCGGGATGGTACGAAACACGGCGCCCGAGCCGCGCGCCTGCTGGAAGGCGTTGACCCGAAAGCGTGCCATGCCGGGTACTTCGAAGGAGAAGTCCACCTCGAAGTTCTCCTCCAGCTCCTTGCGCTGGTGGTCATTCATGATGTCGTAAATGAGAGCATGGACTTCCCGGTGATCCAGGGCGGGCAAATTGATCTTGCGAACCTCCCCATCAACCCTGATCATCGGGGGGACCCCGGCCGAGAGGTGTAGATCCGAGGCCTTATGCTTTACACTGAATGCCAATAACTCTGTGATATCCATAGATTTGTTATTCTCCCATCACAAGATTACGAACGAAATATGAGCCAGATTGCCCAGCACCTGCTTCAGGTAAAGGAACGTATTGTAGAGGCTGCCCGGCGTGTTGGCCGCAGCCCAGATCACATCCAGTTGCTTGCTGTCAGCAAAACCAAGCCGCTGGGGGACATTCAGGCTGCCTATGCCGCCGGTCAGCGGCGCTTTGGCGAATCCTACGCCCAGGAGGCCGCGCTCAAGATTGATGCCTTGCGCGAGCAGAACGCCTGTACAGACATAGAGTGGCACTTTATCGGCCCGCTGCAATCGAACAAGTCCAAGCTGGTGGCGGAGCGGTTCGACTGGGTTCAAAGTGTCGATCGCGACAAGCTCATCGAACGCCTCAACAATCAGAGACCGAGTGGGCTCGCGCCGCTAAATATCTGTCTGCAAATCAATATTAGCGGAGAGAGCAGCAAATCCGGTACGTCGGAGCAAGAGATTTTCCGCCTGGCCTCTCTGGTGGCCCAAAGCGAGCGGCTGCGGTTGCGCGGCCTGATGGCCATCCCCGAGCATACCCGCGACGAGGGGGTGCTGGCGGCCCAGATGGCGCGCATGCAGGCTCTGTTCACCGAGCTTGCGCAACAATACCCGAGCGTCGACACCCTTTCGATGGGAATGACCGAGGATCTTGAGCCTGCCATTGCCCATGGCAGCACCATGGTGCGGGTCGGGACCGCCATCTTCGGGGCCCGTGACTATTCATGAGCAAGAGCCGGGGCGAGAAACACCCCCGGTCGTGCTTTTTTTTTCAGGTAACAGGCGCGTGTGATGCTGTCAGCCCGCACAGGCTGGGTCGGCATCCGCTGCGATGTCAGTAACAGGAGTGTTTGATGCAGCAGAGAACCCTCGCCTTCATCGGGGCAGGCAACATGAGCCGCAGTATCATTGCCGGCCTCATCCAGGCGGGTTACCCGGCAGAGCGTATCATCGCCGCCAATCCGAGCCGCCCCAAGCTGGACGAACTGGCCAGCCAGTTCGGCATCCGTATCACCCAGGACAACGCCGAGGCGGCCCGGGAGGCCGAGGTGATCGTGCTGGCGGTCAAGCCCCAGCTGATGGCGGGCATGCTGACGGCGCTGGTGGCCGAGCTTGGCTCGCTGGATGGCAAGTTGCTCATCTCCATCGCCGCCGGCATTCGCGTCGCACGCTTGCAGGAGATGGCGGGCGGTCACGATCGCATCATTCGCACCATGCCCAACACCCCCTCCTTGCTGGGGCTGGGGATGACCGGGCTCTATGCACCGCCCGCCATCGGGCAGGCCGATCGTGCTGTGGCCGAAAAGATGATGCAATCCGTGGGCAAGACCCTCTGGGTGGATGAGGAGGCCAGTATCAACGGCGTTATCGCGGCGGCGGGCAGTGCCCCGGCCTACTTCTTCCTGTTCATGCAAGCGATTGCCGAGGAGGCCGAGGCCATGGGCTTTACGCCAGAGCAGGCCCGCCTGCTGGTGCAGCAAACCGCCCTGGGGGCGGCCGCCATGGTGGAGCAGAATCCCGAGCTGTCGCTGCAGACCCTGCGCGAGCAGGTGACCAGCAAGGGCGGGACCACGGCCGAGGCCGTCAAGACATTCCAGGAGCAGGGGCTGATGCCGCTGACCGCAAGAGCCATGCAGGCGGCCGTTACCCGGGCCGGCGAAATGGAAACCCTTTTCTGAATCCCTTTTAGCAAGGAGCCCGGATGAACACGGCTTACTTTTTGATTAACACTGTCTTTGATCTCTACCTCATGGTGGTGCTGCTGCGGGTCTGGCTGCAGTGGGCGCGGGCCGACTTCTACAACCCCATGAGCCAGATGGTGGTCAAGCTGACCAACCCGCTGGTGGTGCCCCTGCGCCGCGTCATCCCGGGTTTTGGCGGGCTGGACATGGCCTCTGTGCTGCTGGCGCTGCTGATCGCCGTTGGCAAATTGGTCCTGCTCAAGAGCATGAATGTGCTGCAGGCGGACTGGCTCACTCTCTGTCTGTTTGCGACGCTCACCGTGCTGAAGAAGGCGGGTTCCATGATCTTCTGGATCCTGCTTATCCGCGCCATCCTGAGCTGGGTCAGCCAGGGTCGCAACCCCATTGAATACGTGATGCACCAGCTCACTGAACCCTTCCTGGCCCCCATTCGCCGCATCCTGCCTGCACTGGGCGGGCTGGATCTCTCCGTGCTGGTCGCTTTCATCGCGCTGCAGGCCATCAACTACCTGATGGGGGATCTGTTCGGCCAGTTGTGGTGGATGATCTGATGCCCGCCGTCCTGCTGGAAGGGGACGAGCTGGTGTTGCATCTGATGATCCAGCCCAAGGCGAGCCGGGATCAGATCATCGGATTGCACGGTGACGAGTTGAAAGTGGCCATCACGGCACCGCCGGTGGATGGTCAGGCCAACAGTCACCTGATCAAGTACCTGGCCAAGCAGTGCAAGGTGGCCAAGGGGCAGGTTCGCATCCTGCGGGGGGAGCTGGGTCGGCACAAGACGGTCGCCATCGACGCGCCAAAGCAGATCCCCGCCGAGATTGCCGCTCTGCTCGATAATCAGGGTTGATACGAGAGGGATGACATCATGAAAACAGCCTGGATGAGTTGCCTGCTGGCACTCCTGATGACGCTGCCGCTGCGGGCTGAGCAGATGCAGGAGCTGGGCCCCTGGAAAGTGCACTACAGCGCGTTCAACTCCAGCTTCCTCACCCCCGAGGTAGCCAGGACCTATGGCCTGGAGCGCAGCCGCTATAACGGCATCGTCAATATCGCGGTGCAGAACAAGCAGGGGGTGGCACAGGCGGTGGGGATCAGCGGCGAAGCCCGCAATCTGACAGGCACCCTTCGCACCCTGAATTTTCAGGAGGTGAAAGAGGGGAATGCCATCTATTACCTGGCAGTGCTGCCCTATCGCAATGAGGACACCTACCAGTTCACCCTGAAGATCATGGGGGAGGGGCAGCAGCAGACGCTGACCTTCCAGCAGACCTTCTACGTCGACTAGATTGCAGGGTGAATGCAGATGCCCTGCCCCTACGGGGGCGGGGCATTTTTTTGCCCGGTGAATCGGTGCTCGACGTCAGTGGCTGGCCAGGGGATAGGTAAACAGGGCCAGGTGGGCGAAGTTGAACAGGAAGTGGAGCAGGATGGCGACACTGAGGCGCCCGCTCAGCTGGAACGCCAGGCCATAGCAGGCCCCCGCCAGCGCGGCGAACAACACTAGCAACGGGCCACCGGCAAGATGGGCTGCGCCGAACAGCAGGCTGGCGACCAGGAGACCTGCCCAGGGCGTGCTTCGGCTTGCCACCCCTTGCTGGATGCATCCCCGGAACAGCGCTTCTTCCGCCACACAGGTGAACAGCAGGTTGTTGAACGCGAACAGCCACCACCAGTGGGGCAGTCCCGCTTCGGGTTTGAGGGCGCCCAGTTGCCAGGCGGTGATGAGCAGGGCCGCGAGCGGCAGGATGAGCAGGGCCAGCGGCCGCCAGCGCATCGTTCCACCCGGGCCGAGCAGGCCGGGGATGGCCAGCAGCAGGGCGAAGAAAATGAGCGGCTTGTCCAGATTGAGGTAAAGGGTGAAGGGCACGCTGGCCGGGCCCGCCTGTACCTTGTCGAGCACCCTGATATTGTCAAAGCCGGGCACCAGATGCAGCGTCAGGGCGAGGGACCACAGCAGGATCAGCGTCAGTGCGACGCCACGCCAGGGTGGGGGCAGGGTGGGGGTACGCCAGGCCAGCAGCAGACCGGCGAGGCTGACAAGAGCGGCGAGGGGCGCGAGTCGCTCAAGCCAGAGGGCGGTAAGCAGGGCAAGTCCCAACAGGAGCATGCCGGGCCTGGTCCGGCGGGCGAGGCAGCAGAGTACGGAGAGCCCCAGGACGAGCCAGATGAGGATATCGGGGAGTGGTAACATCGAGTCTCCTTGTATGAATGAAGGGCGCACCTTAACGATCCCCATGGTCTGGTTCAAGGAAAAGGGACTGGCCGGCAGAAGACGCGCAATGAAAAGCCGGAGCTGGGCTCCGGCTTGGGCGGCGGCAAGATGCCACCGAGAGAGGCGATGGCCTTCCCGTATCAGCGACCGGACTCGGCGATGACCCGGGCGATGATGTCGGCGCGTTTGCTGGCTTCCAGCTCGCCCAGGGCGATGAGACCGGCCTTGAAGATGACGTTCTTCGGCAGACTGACGTCATCCAGGGTGGTGATGGCCTCGACGTGCATGCCGTTCAGGCGGCTGGCATCGCGCGGGCTCAGGTTGACCTGGGTGTTCAGCACCTGCTTGCCCTTCTTCTTGGGCTGGGCGGGTTTCTTCGGTTGATCCAGCTCGTCTTCCGGCAGTTCGTCATCAAAATCGTAAATGGACATAGTCAATCCTGTTGGGTTGCAAGGGGCATGCTCGCCCGAATGGGGGTAATCAGCCCATATCCTCGTTGCGGATAAAGGCGCGCCAGGAGCCGAGCACCTGGGCAAAATCTTCCAGCCCGCACATGGCCAGCTGTTCATCATCGTAGTAGGCGAGATCGTCGAGATCCTCATCCTGCTCGATATTGAGGACGTTGGCTTTCACCTCGGCCTCCTCGTGGGTCAGCAGCAGGGAGTAGTCGCCGCCAAGCAGCCGGTATTCGACGCGAGTCCGGCTGGAGAGCTGATCGATGATGGCGAACAGCTCGTCGAGCTTCTCCTCGTCCTTGCCCACCTCGTCGATCAACCACTGGCCGATGGCTTCATGGCCCATGGAGAACCGGGCGCGATAGCCACCGAACGGGTCGCGGCGAAATTCATAATCCATAGCGGAGTCCATATCGGAGGGTGAAACCACCACGGCGCAAAGCGGCATGATGCCGGATCCTTGATCCATGGTGGGGCACTGATAGCGTAAAGTGGCCTATTCTAGCGATCCCCCCCGCGCTTGTCTTGATGATGTGGGATCTTTAACGGGTGATCCCGGTGATGGCGCACGCCGGGGACCCTGTCAACGAATGGTATGGAGAGGCAATGCAGCTCAACGACGCGCTCGCGCATCAGATAGTCAGCCGGGCGATGAAGATCCTCTCGTTCTCGGTCAACGTCATGGATGAGCGGGGACTCATCATTGCGTCCGGCAATCCGGAGCGGCTGCACCAGCGCCACGAGGGGGCCGTGCTGGCCCTGACCGAGAACCGGGTGGTGGAGATAAGCGAGGCCACCGCCCGGGAGCTCAAGGGTGTGAGGCCCGGCATCAACCTGCCCATCGCCTATCAGGGGGAGCTGCTCGGCGTCATCGGCATCTCTGGGGATCCGGACATCGTGCGTGCTTACGCCGAGCTGGTGCGCATGACCGCCGAGCTCATCCTGGAACAGGCGGCACTCACCGAGCAGTTGCAGTGGGACAAGCGCCACAAGGAGGAGCTGGTGTTGCAGCTCATTCGCGGCGAAGGGCGGGCCGATCAACTGCAACAGGTGGCCCGCTTCCTCGAGCTGGATCTCGCCCAGCCCCGGGTGGTGGCCGTGCTGGCGCTGGAGGAGGCCGAGCCCGCCCAGGTGAGGGAGCTGGTTCACCTGCTGGAAAACCCGGAGCGGGACAACTTGGTGGCCATCAACGGCCTGGACGAGATAGTGGTGCTCAAACCCGCCCAGCTCAGCGACGGCGTCTGGCAGTCGGCGCAGGAGCGCAGCCGGATCCGGCAGCTGCTCTCCCGTATTCCCCATTTCAAGGTTCGCATCGGGGTGGGTGATTACTTCGCCGGCATCCCCGGGCTGGCGCTCTCCTACCAGACGGCGCGAGACACCTTGCGCCGTGGCATGCGCCAGTCGCCCCGCAAGCAGGTCTATTTCTTCGAGGATTACCGGCTCTCAGTGCTGCTCGGCACCCTGGCGGACTCCTGGCAGGCGGATCAGCTGCGGGCTCCGCTGCAAAAGCTGGCGCAGGAGGACACAAAGGGAACGCTGCAAAAGACGCTGCGCCAATATTTCTTGCAGGATTGTGATCTGCATCCCTGTGCCGAAGCCCTGTTCATTCACCCCAACACCCTGCGTTATCGACTGACCCGGATAGAGCAGATAACCGGCTTGAATTTCAACAAGTTAGATGACAAGTTTCTGCTCTATCTCGGGCTCAGTCTCGATAGCTGATTTGTCATTTCTAACAAAAATACAAGGCCGGTAAATGCTTTTTTTGGTTTTATGGCCAAAGCATTCCAGGCGGGGATCCCCATAATGGCGCCACTCATTACAACAACAAGGTGCCCGTCATGATCCCAGTCTCCGCGCTCGGCGCGCTCGGCGCGCTCGCCGCGCTTTCCATCGCCATCTTCCTCATCCTGAAGAAGGTGCCGCCCGCTTACGGCATGATTGTCGGTGCCCTGGCCGGTGGCCTGATCGGTGGCGCCGACCTGACCCAGACCGTCGCCCTGATGATCGGCGGCGCCCAGGGGATCACCACGGCAGTGATGCGGATCCTGGCGGCGGGTGTGCTGGCCGGGGTGCTCATCGAATCGGGCGCCGCCACCACCATCGCCGAGACCATCGTCAAGAAACTCGGCGAAACCCGCGCCCTGCTGGCCCTGGCGCTGGCCACCCTGATCCTGACCGCGGTCGGCGTCTTCGTGGACGTGGCCGTCATCACGGTCGCCCCCATTGCGCTGGCCATCGCCCGCCGTGCCGATCTCTCCAAGGCGGCCATCCTGCTGGCGATGATAGGCGGTGGCAAGGCGGGCAACGTCATGTCTCCCAACCCCAACGCCATCGCGGCAGCCGACGCCTTCCACCTGCCTCTCACCTCGGTGATGGCGGCGGGCATCATTCCCGGCCTGTTCGGTCTGGTGATGGCCTACTGGCTCGCCAAGCGCCTCAACAACCGGGGCAGCAAGGTGGCCGCCGACGAGGTGGTGAGCTTTGACGGTGCCAAGTTGCCCGGCTTTGCCGCCGCCATCAGTGCGCCCCTGGTCGCCATCCTGCTGCTGGCCCTGCGTCCCATCGCCGGCATCGTGGTGGACCCGCTCATTGCGCTGCCCCTCGGCGGCCTGGTGGGGGCCCTGATGATGGGCAAGTTCACCAAGGTGAACCAGTTTGCCGTCTCGGGCCTGGCCCGCATGGCGCCGGTGGCCATCATGCTGCTGGGGACGGGGACCCTGGCGGGCATCATCGCCAACTCCGGCCTGAAAGATGTGCTCATCAGCGGCCTGACCGCTTCCGGTCTGCCCTCCTATCTGCTGGCCCCCATCTCCGGTGCCCTGATGTCGCTGGCGACCGCCTCGACCACGGCCGGGACCGTGGTGGCCTCCAACGTGTTCAGCGCCACTCTGATTGAACTGGGGATCAGCAGCCTGGCAGGGGCCGCCATGATCCACGCCGGCGCCACCGTGTTTGACCACATGCCCCACGGCTCCTTCTTCCATGCCACCGGCGGCAGCGTCCACATGGGCGTCGGCGAGCGACTCAAGCTCATCCCCTACGAAACCGCGGTCGGTCTGACCATCGCCGTTGTCTCCACCCTGATGTTTGGCGTGTTTGGCCTCGCCTAAGGAACTGATATGAAAATTGTGATCGCCCCCGATTCATTCAAGGAGAGCCTGAGCGCCATGGCGGTGGCCGATGCCATCGAGGCCGGTTTCAAGCAGGTGCTGCCGGATGCCACCTACGTCAAGCTGCCCATGGCCGATGGCGGCGAGGGGACGGTGCAGTCTCTGGTGGATGCCACCGGTGGTCGCATCCTGCCGGTCGAGGTGACCGCCCCCCTCGGTAACAGGGTGCAGGGCTTCGTGGGCCTGCTGGGGGATGGCAAGCGCGCCGTCATCGAGATGGCGGCGGCCTCCGGCCTCCATCTGGTGGCGCCCGAGCTGCGCAATCCGCGGCTCACCTCGAGTGTCGGCACCGGGGAGTTGATCCTGGCCGCGCTGGAGATGGGGGTGAACCACCTCATCCTCGGCATCGGCGGCAGCGCCACCAATGACGGCGGTGCCGGCATGATCCAGGCACTCGGCGGCAAGCTCCTGAAAGCAGATGGTACCCCCATCGCGCCGGGCGGTGCCGGTCTGGCCGAGCTGGCCACCATCGACCTGAGCGGGCTGGATCCACGTCTGAGCGGGCTCCACATCGAGGTGGCCTGCGACGTGGACAATCCGCTGTGCGGCCCGAAAGGGGCGTCCGCCGTGTTCGGTCCGCAGAAGGGGGCAACTCCCGAGATGGTGGCCGAGCTGGATGCCAATCTGGCCCGTTACGCGGACTGTATCGAGCAGGCGCTCGGCAAGCAGGTGAAGGAGATCCCGGGAACGGGGGCCGCAGGCGGCATGGGGGCAGCCCTGGTGGGGCTGCTCGGCGCCGAGCTCAAACCCGGCATCCGGATCGTCATCGAGGCGCTGAACCTGGCCGAGGCGGTGGCCGATGCGGATCTGGTCATCACCGGCGAGGGCCGCATCGACAGCCAGACCATCCATGGCAAGACGCCCATCGGGGTAGCTCGCTGTGCCAAACAGTTCGGCAAGCCGGTGATCGGCATCGCCGGATGCCTCACCGATGACTGCGGCGTGGTGCACGAGCATGGGCTGGATGCGGTGTTCGCCGTGGTCAATCGGGCCATGTCCCTGCCGGAGGCGCTGGCCACCGCCACCACCAACCTGCAGCTCACGGCCCGCAACGTGGCGGCTCTCTACCTGCTGCGCAAATGACCCTCTCTCCCGGCCGATGCGGTGCATCGGCCTGACCCTGCCCCGTGCAGCAGAGTGAGCGGCCCGGCGTGGCACCTCTGACGCACTTGCCGATCCTTGGGTCGGCTTTTTTTATTATCCTGCTGTCTTTCATATGGTTTTTGTATTCTGAGAAGGGGCTTTGCGGCATAGTGATCTCCCGACAGTGAGGGAGCCACGAGAAACAAGGCCCGCCTGAGGGAGGGCTTCCCATTCCGGGGGGCAATATGCGAGGAGCGAGCCATGATCCTGCTGACCCTGGGGGTGGTGTTGTTCACCCTGACTCATCTTTACCCCTGTTTCGCGGCACAGCACCGCGCCCGTCTGCGGGAGCGGCTGGGGGAGAACCGCTACAAGGGGCTCTTCTCGCTGCTGGTGTTCGTCGCCATCGGCTGCATCCTCGCAGGCTGGCGCAGTGCCAGCCCCATGCCCCTCTATTTTCTGCCTGTCTGGGGCCCCACCCTGGTGATGGGGATCATGCCGATCGCCCTTGTCCTGCTGTGTGCGGGGCAGGGGGCGAACCATTTCCGCCGTTGGCTGGTGCATCCCCAGCTGCTCGGGGTGCTGCTCTGGTCGGGGGCCCATCTGGCGGTGAACAGCGAGGCGCGTTCTCTGGTGCTGTTTGGCGGGCTCGGTCTCTGGGCTCTCATCAGCATCGTCTGGATTTCGATGCGGGAGTGGGGTCGTCACCCCCGTGCCGCCGCCACCTGGCAGGGGACGGGGATCAGTCTGGGGACGGGGCTGGCCCTCACGGCTCTGCTTATCTTCTGGGGACACGGCTGGCTGACCGGGATCCCCCTGCACTGATCCCTGAACCAGATTCCGGGGTCTTGCGTATGATGGACAAAACAATGGGAGTCACGTCGATGAAATGGTTCACCCTGCTGCTGATGCTCGGCTCGGGGGCGGTCTCTGCCGCCTGCCCCGATTACTTCAACGTGGAGATGCGGGAGCTCAACAGCACCCAGCGCCACAACCTCTGTCAGTTGACCGAGGGCAAGGTGGTGCTGGTGGTCAACACCGCCTCCTACTGCGGTTACAGCGGTCAGTTCCGGGATCTGGAAGCCCTCTATCAGGGCTACAAGGAGAAGGGACTGATGGTGCTGGGCTTCCCCTCCAACGATTTCTGGCAGGAGGCGGGCAACGAGAACAAGACCGCCGAGGTGTGCCGCCGGGACTACGGGGTGACCTTCCCCATGTTCAACCGGGTGGCGGTGCGGGGTTCGGATGCGGTGCCGCTGTTCAAGGGGCTGGCCGCTGCTGCCGACGGTGATGCGCCCAACTGGAACTTCCACAAGTACCTGGTCGGGCGGGACGGCAAGCTGATTGCGAGCTATGGCGCCAACCAGAATCCGTCGGATGATCCTCTCAAACAGCAGATCATCGATGCCCTGGGGCACTGACCCTACCCCATGGCGGGCCACTCTGGAATAATGCGGCCCCGCCATCCACTCCGGTGACACCGTGCTGCAACGTCTTCCCCAAATGGTGATCTTCGATGCCCTGGTTCGTGAACAGGGCATCTCGGCGGCTGCGCGCCGCCTCGGGGTCTCCAAATCCCACATCAGCAAGCAGCTCGCCCTGCTGGAAACCGCGCTCGGCGCCCAGCTGGTACAGCGCACTACCCGCCGTTTCGGGCTCACCGAACTGGGTCTGGAGTATGCCCGCCACTGCCGCGCTCTGGTGGCGGTGGCGCTGGAGGCGGAGTCCATGGTGGCGGAGCGCCGTGGCAAGGTGAGCGGTGTGCTCCATCTGGGGGTTGGTCAATCCTTCGGGCGGTTGCACGTGATCCCGCGCCTCAAGGCGTTTCAGGCACGTTATCCGGATCTGGAGCTGGAGGTGTCCCTGTTCGATCACCGCACCAATCTGGTGGATGAGGGGCTGGATCTCTGGATCACCACCTACGAGGACAAACCCGAGTCCCTGGTAGGGCAGCGACTGGCAGACATCGGTTTCGTGCTGGTGGCCTCGCCGGATTATCTGCTGAGTCACGGCACACCACTGCACCCCAGGGATCTGGCCCATCACAATTGCATCACCTACCAGAGCCGGGAGCGGCGCTACCACGAGTGGTCATTTCGCCAGGGCAAGGAGCGCCAGACGGTGCAGGTGGCGGGCAACTATCGGGTGGATCTGGCGGAAGCGGTGCGGGACGCCGCCCTGGCCGGGCTCGGCATCGCCTATGTGGCCAACTACCTGCTGGACAAGGAGCTGCAATCTGGTCAGCTCATCCCTCTGTTGCCCCAGTGGCAACCGAACCAGAAGATGGCGGTGCACGCCGTCTATGCCAGGCGAGAGCATCTGGATCCCAAGATCCGCCTCTTCATCGACTTCCTCAAGGAGAGCTTCGGACCCGGGCCCTACTGGGCGCAGCGACTCACACCCTGGCTCGGGGGGAAATTGTCCGGCACCGAGGAATAATCGTTTCCATACAAGAACACTGGCGTGAGTGCGGTTTCAAAGTTGTGTCAAATCAGTCAGTTGGCGCAACCGATATCGTGCAAACGTTTTTGCTAACAGGGTTGTAACCCGGCGGGGTTGCGGCGGTGAGGGGAGGGGAGCAGAATCCGCGCCCATCTTCAGCCTCACTGGATGGAATCCCCATGATTGCCCTGCTTGGTATCCTGAGCATCCTGGCCCTGGCCGCACTCTGCTCTGATAATCGTCGTCGTATCCCGTTGCGAACAGTGGGCTTTGCCCTCTGCCTGCAAGTGCTCTTCGCCGCCCTGGTGCTCTGGCTGCCCGCCGGTCAGCAGGTCTTGAACGGTGTCAGCGAGAGCGTCAGCAGCGTCATCGGCTACGGCCAGGAGGGGATTGCCTTCCTGTTCGGGGATCTGGCCAAGTTCAAGCTGGGCTTCATCTTCGCCTTCAACGTGCTGCCGGTGATCATCTTCTTCTCCGCGCTGATCGCCATCCTCTATCACATCGGCCTGATGCCCAAAGTGATCGCCCTGCTCGGCGGCGGCCTGCAGAAATTGCTGGGCACCGGCCGCGCCGAGAGCCTCTCTGCCACCGCCAACATCTTTGTCGGCATGGTGGAAGCGCCGCTGGTGGTCAAACCCTATCTCTCCAGGATGTCCGATTCCCAGTTCTTTGCGGTGATGAGCTGCGGACTGGCCTCGGTAGCTGGCGGCACCCTGGTGGGCTACGCCAGCATCGGGGTCGAGCTGAAATACCTGATTGCGGCGGCCTTCATGTCCGCCCCTGCCGGGCTTGCCATGGCCAAGATCCTGGTGCCGCCCGCCGCGCAAGAGGAAGATCACCACGAAGACGTGGAGATCCCCCGCGCCACCAACGTCATTGAAGCGGCCGCCGATGGTGCCATGGCGGGTCTCAACATCGCCGTCGCCGTGGGGGCGACCCTGCTGGCCTTCGTCGGCGTGATCGCCCTGCTCAACGGCCTGCTGGGCTGGGCCGGCGACCTGGTGGGGCTGGAGCTGAGCTTCCAGATCATCCTGGGCTGGCTGTTTGCCCCCGTTTCCTGGCTCATTGGCGTTCCCTGGGATCAGGCCCAGGCGGCTGGTGCCCTGATCGGCACCAAGATCGTCATCAACGAGTTCGTCGCCTTCATCGCCCTGGTGCAGGATCAGACCCTGAACGAGTCGAGCAAGGCCATCGTCACCTTCGCCCTGTGCGGTTTCGCCAATATCTCTTCCATGGCGATCCTCATCGGCGGCCTGGGGGCCATGGTGCCGGAGCGCAAGTCCTTCATCGCCCGCTACGGCATGCGCGCCATCCTGGCGGGGGTGTTGGCAAACCTGATGAGCGCCTCCCTGGCAGGCTTGTTCCTCGCCCTCTGATAGACCCTGGAAGTCAGCACCTTCCGGTCATTGCCCGCTTCGGCGGGCTTTTTTGCACCCGGTTGCAGGCAAAAAAAAGCGCCTCTGGGGAGGCGCGGGGAAAAGACAGATTGGAAGCGTCACATGGGTGCCACCTGAATGAGGGATGAGCCGTCCCATCCAAGTGTGAAGCCATGATGCCTGATGCTCTCTGAAGCGCTTCTGAGGCGATTCTTCATACTGTGTTCATTTTCAAAATGCTGCCGCAATGTGATTTTTAAATGATTGATGCTGAAATAAAATAAATAATCAGTGATTTATTTTGTTGTACAGCTCAAAGGAAAGATGAATCGGGGCGGTGGGCATGCTCCTGCCATGGGGCGGATCCGGCAGCAGATTATCCCGGTGCAGGCTCAACACATCACGCAACCATACTGTCAGATGGCAAGCAACCAGCATGTGATGGAGATGCTGTCCGTCATGGGCAGTGCAACGCCGCCTGCGGTCTTCTGTTGGGCCCAGCAACTCGTATGTGATGAAGATGCCGCTCGTCAGAGGATCCGCGCAAGTGGCCTGCGGTCTGTGGTGCCTGCACCCGCAACCCGCATTTGACAGGAGGCGCACCCTTTCATGGGGTCAGCGCGAAGTGGTCTGCGGTCTCCTGCTCCAGTGCCAGCAACCAGCGCTTGATGGGGATACCTCCCCCGTAGCCGGTCAGTTCACCGCTGCGCCCTATGACCCTGTGGCAGGGCACTATGATGCTGAGGGGATTGCGGCCGTTGGCGGCGCCCACTGCCCGCACGGCCCTGGGGTTGCCGATGGCCTCTGCAATCTGGAGGTAGCTGACGGTCTCGCCGTAGGGAATGTCGCACAACGCCCGCCACACGGCCTGCTGGAATGGTGTGCCCGTGGCGGCCAGGGGGAGATCGAAGCGCCGCAGGCGGCCGGCAAAGTAGGCGGCAAATTGCTCGACAAAGGGGGCCAGGGCGGCATCATCCCGCTGCCACTCCGCTTGCGGCAGGACGGGGCGCTCCCCTTGCATGAATTCCACGTGGCGCAGCCCGGCCCCATCGATGGCGATGAGCAGGGGCCCCTTGGCACATTCACAAAAGCTGTACTGCATTCTCTTGTCCTCGGGGTTGTGGCAGGTCACTCCAGCACGGGCTTGCCGCGGGTGGATTTGATCTCTCCCTTGCGTTTCTTGGCATCGACCCGCTTGCGTTGGGAGCTGCGGGTCGGCTTGGTGGCGTGGCGGGCCTTGGGGCGCCACGCGGCTTTTTTCAGCAGCTCGGTCAGGCGGCTCATGGCCTCCTTGCGATTCATGTCCTGGCTGCGATGGGTCTCGACCCTGATCTGGATGAAGCCGTCGTGAACCCGGTTGTCGCTGAGCCGCTCCAGTCCCTCCTTGTAGAGCGGCGGCAGGCTGGGGGAGTCGCGATAATCGAAGCGCAGCCAGACGGCGGAGTCGGTCTTGTTGACGTGCTGGCCGCCATTGCCCTGGGCCCGCATGGTCTGGAATTGCAGTTCATGCCAGGGGATGATCACGCTGTTGGAGATGACTAACATGGGGTGATGCTCTCATTTGGTGCATCAAGGGAGTCTGGTGCAGCTTGGTGCCTCATTATGGGGCGAGATGCGCTTCCTTGGTGATCCTGAGCCTTTCTGGCTCAGAGTGTCATGTCTATCTATATGAAAATAAACGATAAAAATACTTGGCACAAGAATTGATGACCCATTCGTGACATACCATGGATTGGGAGCAACCAGATGAAGCTGATTACTGCGATTATCAAACCTTTCAAGTTGGACGACGTGCGCGAGGCCATCGCCAACCTGGGGGTGGAAGGCCTGACCGTCTCCGAAGTGAAGGGTTTTGGTCGCCAGAAGGGGCACACCGAATTATACCGGGGGGCCGAGTACCAGGTCGACTTTCTGCCGAAGGTGAAGCTGGAGATCGCCACCGCAGACGAGAACGTCGAAGGGGTGATCGAGGCCATCTGCAAGGCTGCCTATACCGGCAAAATCGGTGACGGCAAGATTTTCGTCTATGACCTGCTGCAAGCGGTGCGTATTCGTACTGGTGAGAGCGACGACGAGGCGCTCTGAGTACGCTCCTTTGCCCGGCCGGGTCGGGCAAAGGTCCGGGCAGGTTCTGCCGACAGTGTGAAGGGGTGGTCGTCGAAAGACCGGATGGGATTCCATCCGGTCTTTTTGTTTGGCCGCTGATTAAATAGATCGTTCCAACCCAGCAAACCGCCTTGATCCTCTCCTCCCGATTCATGCAGAATGCAAACGAAAATGGTTATCACTCTTTACGCAGACAAGGAACGGATGATGAAAATGAAGATGTTGGCACTGGCTTTCTCCACGCTTGTCGCCCAGTCGGCGTTCGCCGCCCAGGAGGTAAACGTCTATTCGAACCGTCAGGATGAGCTGATCAAGCCCATCATCCAGCAGTTCGAGAAGGAGACCGGGATCAAGGTCAATGTGGTGTTTGCCAAAGAGGGGCTGAACGAGCGTCTGGAACGGGAAGGCAAGCTCTCTCCGGCCGATCTGATGCTGACCGTGGACATCAGCCGTCTGACCGAGCTGGTGGACAAGGACCTGGTGCAGCCGGTGGACAGCAAGACGCTGCAGGAGAACATCCCCTCCATCTATCGCGATCCGGACAACAGCTGGTTCGCCCTGACCACCCGGGTGCGTGCCATCTACTCCAGCAAGGAGCGTCTCGGCAAGCTCGACACCATCCGCTACGAAGATCTGGTCAAGCCTGAATTCAAAGGAAAAATTTGTACCCGTAGCGGCAAGCACGAGTACAATGTGGCGCTGGTTTCGTCCATGATTGCCCATCACGGCATGGCGGACACCAAGACCTGGCTGGAAGGGGTCAAGGCCAACCTGGCGCGCAAGCCCCAGGGCAACGACCGTGATCAGGTCAAGGCGATCAAGGACGGCATCTGTGATGTCTCCCTGGGCAACAGCTACTACCTGGGTGCCATGTTGAAGGACCCGGCGCAGAAGTCCTGGGCCGACGCGGTGGAAATCAACTTCCCGAACCAGGGTGATCGCGGTGCCCACGTCAACGTGAGCGGCGTGGCCATGACCAAGTATGCCAAGAACAAGGATGCAGCACAGAAGCTGATGGAGTTCCTCTCCGGGGATACCGCCCAGCACATGTATGCGGATGTAAATGCCGAGTACCCGGTCAAGGCGGGGGTCGAGCCTTCTGCCATGGTCAAGTCCTGGGGCACGTTCAAGTCTGACCCCATGCCGGTCAGCGATTATGCCAAGCACCGCAAGGACGCCTTGCAACTGCTGGATGAAGTGAAATTCGACTTGTAATCAGATGGGGCCAACGGCCCCATCAACTTCTGTGGACTCATGAAACATTTTGGATGGATTGCCGGCAGCTGGGCCACCGCCCTGCTGCTGGGTTTGCCGGTACTCGCCCTGGTCTTCTCCGCCTTCTCGGCTGATGGGGAACTGTTTGCCCACCTCGCCGATACCGTACTGCCCGACTATCTGCGAAACACGTCCGGCCTGGTGCTGGGGGTGGTCTGCCTCAGCCTGCTGTTCGGAGTGCCCACCGCCTGGCTGGTGGCCATGTGCGAGGTGCCGGGGCGCCGCGCCCTGCAATGGGCGCTGATGCTGCCCATGGCGATGCCCTCCTATATCGTTGCCTACGTCTATACCGACCTGCTCGACTACTCGGGCCCGCTGCAGGCGGGGCTGCGTGCCCTGTTTGGCTGGCAGGGACCGACCGACTACTGGTTCCCGGCCATTCGCTCCCTCGGGGGCGCCGCCTGGGTGCTGGCGCTGGTGCTCTTCCCCTATGTCTATCTGCTGGCACGGGCCTCCTTCCTGGAGCAGTCGGTCAGCCTCATTCACTCCAGCCGTCTGCTCGGCTGCACCCCCTGGCAGAGCTTTCGCCGCCTGAGCCTCCCCCTGGCCCGCCCGGCCATCATGGTGGGGGCATCTCTGGTCGCGATGGAAACTCTGGCGGACTTTGCCACCGTCCACTTCTTTGCCATCAATACCCTGACCACCGCCATCTACGACACCTGGCTAGGCTACGGCAGCCTGGCGACCGCCGCCAAGCTCTCCTGTCTGATGCTGCTGGCGGTGGTGCTGCTCATCGCGCTGGAACGCCGCTCCCGCCAGCGCCAGCAGGTGTTCCAGAAGTCCATGGGCTTCGAGCAGCCCCTGCGTTACCCCCTCGGGGGCCTGAGGGGCGTGCTGGCCGGGCTCTGGTGCTGGGGCCTGGTGCTGGCGGGGTTCGCCCTGCCGTTCGTCATCCTGTTCGATTACGGGGTGCGTTACTTCGCGCTGTCGTGGACGCCCGAATTCGTGCGCTTTGCGGGCAACAGCCTCGCCATCTCGGCCCTGACCGCCCTGCTGGCCATGGCCATTGCCCTGCTGCTCGGCTTCTTCCGTCGCCTCGATGGGGGGACTCGCAGCCTGCTGCCCCTGCGCCTCGCCGCCATGGGCTATGCCATGCCGGGGACCGTGCTGGCCATCGGCGTGCTGGTGCCGCTCACGGCCCTGGATTTTGGCATCAACGATCTGGCCGAGTGGCTCGGGATGCCGGGCCCCGGTCTGCTCCTGACCGGCACCCTCACCGCCATCGTGTTCGGCTATCTGGTGCGCTTCGTGGCCATCGCCATCGGGTCGGTGGAGAGCAGCATGAGCAAGATCTCCCCCAGCCTCGACATGGCGGCCCGCTCTCTGGGGCAGGGGGCGGGCGGCATGCTGCGTCGCATTCACCTGCCGCTGGTACGGCGCGGCCTCTTTGCCGGCGCCATGCTGGTGTTCATCGAATCCATGAAGGAGCTGCCCGCCGCCCTGCTGCTGCGGCCGTTCAACTTCGAAACCCTGGCGACCCACGTCTATCAGTTCGTCTCGGACGAGATGCTGGAGCGGGGGGCGCTCGGTGCCATCGTCATCGTGCTGGTGGGGCTGGTTCCCCTGCTGTGGATCAACCGTACCCTGGATGGTCCAGGCCATTGAACGGCCCCGTCCGGCATCACTACGCGAGAGGAAAAGAACCTTGTCCTGCCTGAATATCGAGAAGGTCAGCTGTCACTACAATGGCCGCCCCGTGCTGGAGCAGCTCTCCCTGCAGGTGGCCGACAACGAGATAGTCTGTCTGCTGGGGGCCAGCGGCTGTGGCAAGACCACGCTGCTCAAGGCGGTGGCCGGTCTGCTGCCCCTGGCCCAGGGGGAGATCCGGCTGGGAGAGACCCTGCTCGATGCCCCCGGCGTGAGTGTGCCGCCGGAGGCCCGCCATATCGGCATGATCTTCCAGGATTACGCTCTCTTTCCTCACCTGACGGTGGCCGAGAACGTCGGCTTCGGACTGACCGGGCAGGATCGCGGCAGCCGCCAGCAGCAGGTGGAAGAGGCGCTGGCGCTGGTCAACCTGCAGGGGTTGGGGGAGCGCTATCCCCACCAGCTCTCCGGCGGCCAGCAGCAGCGGGTGGCCATCGCCCGCGCCCTGGTGTGCAAGCCGCGCCTGATGCTGCTGGACGAGCCCTTCTCCAACATCGACACCCAGGTGCGGATGAAGCTGATCCTCGAGATCCGCGCCCTGCTCAAACAGCAGGGCATTGGTGCCATCTTCGTCAGCCACAGCAAGGAAGAGGCCTTCGCCTTCGCCGACCGGCTGGCCCTGTTTCGTGCCGGTCGCATCGAGCAGGTGGGGGAGCCGGAGCAGCTCTATCGCCGCCCCGGGAACCGCTTCGTGGCGGAGTTTCTCGGCGGGGTCAATTATCTGGCGGCCGAGGTGGTGGACAGTCACTGCGTGCAGACCCTCCTTGGAACCATCTGCGGTCAGGAGCCCCATGGCCGCGCGGTGGGGGAGCGGTTGCAGCTCATGCTCAGACCCCAGCAACTGGCGCTGACGGCGGCGGATGACGGTGAGCTCCGGGTGCGTGAGCAACAGTTCCTGGGCCATCACTGCCGGGTTCTGGTCGAGTGTGGCGGCCAGCAACTGGAAGCCAGCATCGGTGAGCCCCTGGAAGGGGAGCGTGCGCGGGTGGCCGTGGCGCCTCATGCCCTGGTGTTGTTTGACCCCTTGCCCTGAGTGCGTGGTATTGTCGTGAAATCAATGAACTGGAAGCGCGCTGGTTTATAATCGCGCCACGCCCATAGCCAACGCACTTGGAGAGAGACATGAAAGCCCAAGCCGGGATCTGCGCAGAGCCGAATCTGCACGCCCTCTATCTGATGTTCAATCGCACCGGTGACGCCGCTGCCCTGACCTCCCGCCTGGCCAGCCTGCCAGCACTCTGGGAGGCGGTGAGCGCCGACTTCCCCGATGCGGCCTTCAGCGGTCTGGTCGCCGTCGGGGCCGACGCCTGGGATGATCTCTATCCTGTCGCCCGGCCGCCCCAGTTCCGCGGTTTCATGGCGCAATCCGCAAACGGTCAGGAGGCCCCCAATACCCCGTTCGATCTCTTCGTACAATTGCGTGCTGATCGGGTGGACGTGCTGCATCATGCCGGTCATCGCGTCATGGCCCTGCTGGCCGGGCTTGTTGAATTGGCCGAGGAAGTCCGCGGTTTTCGCAACCAGGATTGCCGGGATCTGACCGGTTTCGTCGACGGCACCGAGAACCCGCAGAATGAGCACCGCGCCGAGGTGGCGTTGCTGGACGGCGGCGAGTTCGCCGGTGGCTCCTATATCCACGTGCAGCGCTGGGTCCACGCCATGAGCGACTGGGAGAAGCTGGCCCTGAAGGAGCAGGAAGACATCATAGGTCGCACCAAGGTCGACAACATCGAATACGAGTCCGCCGACAAGCCGCTCACTTCCCACATCAAGCGGGTCAACCTCAAGACCCCGAAGGGGGAGTCCATGGAGATCCTGCGCCAGAGCATGCCCTGGGGCACCATGAGCGAGCAGGGGCTCTACTTCATCTCCTGCTGCCGCACGCCGCTGCACTTCAACGCCATGCTGGCCAGTATGTACAAAGGGGAAGGCAGCCACTTCGACCACCTGCTGCGCTTCACCCGGGCGGTGACCGGCGCGGCCTTCTTCGCCCCTTCCGTCGATTTTCTGGTGGCCGAGGGCAAATAAACCCGGCCTGCCGACCGTTCAAAACAAAAAATCCCGGCCAAGGCCGGGATTTTTGTGCGGATCGCCCAAGGCGACCGGATCAGGGCGTCTGCTCGAACAGCTCGAGGGCGGAGAGGTAGAGCTCCTCGATGTCGGTATCGCTGGTCGGGGTGATGAAGATGGTGTCATCACCGGCGATGGTGCCGAGGATCCCTTCGGCCTTGCCGAGGGAGTCAAGCAGGCGGGCGATCAGCTGGGCTGCGCCGGGGCTGGTGTGGATCACCACCAGAGCGCCGTTGTGGTCGACATCCAGCACCAGGTTCTTGAGGGGGCTGGAGGTGGTGGGCACGCCCAGTTCCACCGGCAGACAGTAGACCATCTCCATCTTGGCATTGCGGGTGCGAACGGCGCCGAAGCGGCTCAGCATGCGCGAGACCTTGGACTGGTTGATGTTCTCGAAGCCCATCTCTTGCAGGGCAGTCACTATCTCTGCCTGGGAGCCGAAACGCTCCTCTTTCAGCAAGGCTTTAAAGGCCTTGGCCAGTTTTTCTTGCTTGTCGTTATGTTTCATCTTGGACTCACGAATGAGGGGAGTGACCGCCTGTCACGCTCAGGCGGCAGATACGAACAGCGCTGCTATTTTGCATTCATATGCCTGTTTTGGCAAGGAAGCGGCGCTTGTTCTGCATATTGATTCAAATATAGCTTGCATCAACTTATGCTGGCGCTAGAATCAGGACGAAATTTTGAAAACTTATTCAATTGGGCTGTATGGGTATCGAATTAATCGGCATCGAAAAATCCTGGCACAAGGTGCCGGTACTGCAGCAGGTGAGCTTTCGGACTGCTCCCGGCGAGACCTTGGTATTGCTGGGCCCGAGCGGGGCAGGCAAGAGCTCTCTGCTGCGCATGATGAACTTGCTGGACACGCCGGATGCCGGTGTGTTGCGCATCGCAGACAGTGAATTTTCTTTCCCGTCCAGCCTCTCCGCCGCCGAGTTCAACCGTCAGGCTCAGGCGCTGCGCCGCAAGGTGGGCATGGTGTTCCAGCAGTACAATCTCTGGCCCCACCTCACTGTGATGGAGAACCTGATCGAAGCCCCGGTCAAGGTGCTCGGCATGAGCCGCGAGGCGGCCATCGACAAGGGAGCCTACCTGCTGGCCCAGTTGCAGCTGGCCGACAAGCGCGATGCCTGGCCGGCACGCCTCTCCGGTGGCCAGCAGCAGCGGGTGGCCATCGCCCGTACCCTGATGATGGATCCCCAGGTGCTGCTGTTTGACGAGCCGACCGCGGCCCTGGACCCCGAAATTACCAAAGAGGTGGCGGAGATCATCCGCACCCTGAGCCAGACCGGCATCACCCAGGTGGTGGTGACCCACGAGGTGGAGTTCGCCCGCAAGGTGGCCAGTCAGGTGATCTACCTGGAGAAGGGGCGGATCATCGAATCCGGCACCGCCGCCATCTTCCAGGCCCCGCAAACCAGCCGGTTTGCCGAATTCTTGATGCATTGATATTGAGTCGATAAGGAAGCTGTCATGAAAAAGAGTCTGTTGCTGGTCGCCGCCATGGGCCTGCTGAGCACTTCTGTGCTGGCGAAAGAGATCAAGTTCGCCACCGAGGCCACCTATGCGCCGTTCGAATACCTGGACGACAAGAACGAGTTCCAGGGGTTTGACATCGATCTGGCCCGCGCCGTCTGCGCCCAGGTCAAGCTGGAGTGCAGCTTCCACAACCAGGCCTTCGACAGCCTGATCCCCAGCCTCAAGTTCCGTCGCTATGATGCCGTCATCGCCGCCATGGACGTGACGCCGGAGCGGGCCGCCCAGGTCGACTTCTCCGACATCTATTACGAGAACTCCGCGGTGTTCGTCGCCAAGAAAGAGACCTTCAAGGGGCCGGACGATCTGGTGGACAAGACAGTCGGCGTGCAGAACGGCACCTCCCACCAGTCCTATCTGGTGGACAACTGGGTGAGCAAGGGTCTGCTGACCGTGCCCTACGCCAGCTACCAGAGCGCCTTCCTCGACATGATGAACGGCCGCACCGATGGCGTGTTTGCCGATACCGCGGTGGCCGCCGACTGGCTCAAGCAGCACAAGGAATACGCCGTGGTGGGTACCCCGGTGACCGACGCCAAGTACTTCGGTACCGGTTTTGGCATCGCGGTGGCCAAGGGCAACCAGGAGCTGCTGACCCAGCTGAACAAGGGGCTGGCCGAGATCAAGGCCAACGGCACCTATCAGAAGATCTATGACAAGTACTTCGCGCAGTAAGCCATGTTGAGCCTGTTGTTGGATGCAGCCTGGATGACCCTCGGGCTGGCCCTGGCATCCCTGGTCGGGGGCATGGCGCTGGCGCTGGCGTTCAGTGCGGCTGAGTTGAGCAAGCAGCGTGCGTTGGTGTGGCCCGTGGCCACCTTGACCACCTTGATCCGTGGTCTGCCCGAGCTGCTGGTGGTGCTGTTCATCTACTTCGGCTCGACCCAGGTGCTGTTCCTCATCACCGGGGAGTATGTGGAGTTCAGCCCGTTCGCCTGCGGTGTGCTGGCGCTCTCCCTGCTGTTTGCGAGCTACGCCACCCAGACCCTGCGTGCCGCCCTCAATGCGGTGCCCGCGGGGCAGCGGCTGGCGGCGCAGGCGCTCGGCCTGGGCAAGGGGCACACCTTCTTTCGCATCGTGCTGCCCCAGGCCTGGCGTCACGCCCTGCCCGGGCTCGGCAACCAGTGGCTGGTGCTGCTGAAAGACACCGCCCTGGTCTCCCTCATCGGGGTGAACGAGATGATGCGCCAGGCGCAGATGGCGTCGGCCAGCACCTATGAACCCTTCACCTGGTACGCCGCCGCGGCCCTCATCTACCTGGCCATCAGTCTGGTGAGTGAATTTGGCTTGAAGCAGGCGGCTCGTTATACCCGCCGTTACGGAGGCTGATCATGCAGGATTACCTGATGACCCTGCTGGGAGGGCTGGCGATCACCTTGCAGCTCACCGCGTTCAGCTTGTTGCTGGGCGTGCTGATGGCGGCCGGCATGACCTGGGTGCTGGAGCGCCGCATTCCGGTGGCGACCCAGCTGGTGCAGCTCTGGGTGCTGGTCTTTACCGGTACGCCGCTGCTCATCCAGATCTTCCTCATCTACTACGGGCCTGGCCAGTTCGAGTGGCTCAAGGCGGGGCCGCTCTGGCCGCTGCTCAAGCAACCCTGGTTCTGCGCCGTGCTGGCGCTCGGTTTCAATACAGCAGCCTACTCCACCCGGCTGTTCAAGGGGGCGCTCGACGCCATCCCCGCCGGTGAGGTGGAGGCCTGCCGTGCGCTCGGCTTCTCGGCCGGACAGACCCTGTGGATGAAGACCCGCCATGCCGCCCGTCGGCTGGTCCCCGCCTATTCCAACGAGGTGATCCTGGTGCTCAAGGGGAGTTCGCTCGCCAGTACCATCACCATCATGGACATCATGGGGCTGGCCCAGCGTCTCAACGCCCAGACCTATGACACCCTGGCGGTGTTCACCGTGGCCGGAGCGCTCTATCTGACCATGAATGGATTGTTAACAATTGGTTTCCGCTGGTGTGAGCGTCGGGCACTGGCTTTCCAGTCCTGAAGCAGTCACATTTACCTCTTAATGGTGAGGGGAGCACAGGAAATCTGTGTCTTTCCTCCCATTTATCGCATATTCCTCTCCGCTTTCATCGCCGCTTGTTCCCTGGCTCACAGAACCCGTGATTACAACTGTTATCAGATTGTTTTTTAGGAGGGGATCCTTTAAGGTGAGGCGCACAATAAGAATCAGCGTTAACCCAACTAGAAACAACCTTAAACCTACGCTTAGACATGGAGTTGATCATGAAAGTTGCCGTTCTGGGTGCCGCCGGTGGCATCGGCCAAGCCCTCGCTCTGCTGTTGAAAAACCGCCTGCCTGCCGGTTCCGAACTGAGCCTGTATGACATTGCCCCGGTCACTCCGGGCGTGGCGGCGGACCTGAGCCACATCCCGACTGACGTGAAAGTAAAAGGTTTCTGCGGTGAAGATCCGAGCCCGGCTCTGGTCGGCGCCGATGTCGTGCTGATCTCTGCCGGCGTGGCGCGCAAGCCCGGCATGGACCGTTCCGACCTGTTCAACATCAACGCCGGGATCGTCAAGAACCTGGTGGAAAAGTGTGCCGCTTCCTGCCCGAAAGCACTGATCGGCATCATCACCAACCCGGTCAACACCACGGTCGCCATCGCCGCCGAAGTGCTGAAGAAAGCCGGTGTCTATGACAAACGTCGCCTGTTCGGCGTGACCACCCTGGATGTGATCCGTGGCGAGACCTTCGTGGCCGAGGCCAAGGGCCTGAACGTTGACAAGGTACGCGTCAACGTCATCGGCGGTCACAGTGGCGTGACCATTCTGCCGCTGCTCTCCCAGGTTGAAGGCGCCAGCTTCACCGCTGAGGAAGTGGCTGCCATGACCAAGCGCATCCAGAATGCCGGTACCGAAGTGGTGGAAGCCAAGGCCGGTGGCGGTTCCGCCACTCTCTCCATGGGTCAGGCAGCCTGCCGTTTCGGTCTGTCGCTCATCAAGGGTCTGCAAGGGGAAGCCAACGTCATCGAGTGTGCCTATGTGGAAGGCAACGGTGAGCACGCCACCTTCTTCGCGCAGCCGGTGCTGCTCGGCAAGAACGGTGTCGAAACCGTGCTGGACTACGGCAAGCTGAGCGCCTTCGAGCAGGAAGCGATGGACAGCATGCTGGCCACCCTGAAGGCCGACATCCAGCTGGGCGTCGACTTCGTCAAGTAAGTCTCTACGTCGACCGCAAGGGGAGCCCAGGCTCCCCTTTGTCATTTTCGGGGTTGGGTGTAGCGGGCTAATGTGGTGGGCTAAGGAGATGGCCCTGGCTGCCGATAACAGAAGGCAGCAGGAGATCCCTATGATAAAACCAAGAACCCTCATCGCCATTATCGGTGTGTGCAGCTTCCCCTTGCAGGGTGCGGAGCCCACCTCGGCCGCCGCGCCCACCCAGGCGGTGGCGGTTGCAGCCGCGCCGCCATCCGCGGCGTCTGCACCCTTGTCACCGGCCTCATCATCGGCCCAGCCAGCCCTGACGGCAGCCTCTTCTGTCGCCACGCCATCCCTCCCTGTGCCAGCAGCGCCAGCCCAGGCGCCATCCTCATCCGCACCTGTACCGTCCGCACCGGCAGCTGCGCCGCTGCCCAGGGCGACGACGCAGGCATCCGCTGCTGCAGGAGAGTTGCAGGCCGTGCCGCTTTATCGCCAGGACGAACTGCTCAACTGGATAGAGCAGGGGCGCCATCTGGCCCGGGTGAAGCAGGACAGGTGCCAGCTCACCCAGGATATCGAGGCGCGGGCCTCGGTGATGAAGATCCCTGCCTATCAGTTCCTCTGGGGGGACATGCTGGCGTGGGGGGTTTGCACCAAGCCGGATGCCCAGATCGGAGTGCAGTACATGTGGGAGGCCGCCAACCAGGGGCTGGCGCCGGCGCTGGAACAGCTTGGCCGCTATTACTGGAAGGGGATCCTGGTTCAGAAGGATCTGGTGCGGGCCGAGACCCTGATGCGGGAAGCCGCGAGCCTCGGCTTCTTACGGGCACAGATGGAGTGGGTGGAGATGTTGCTGCAGGGCATGGGGAGTCCGCTGGATTACGAGGAGGCGTATCACTGGCTGCACGGCGCCGTCATCGGTGACAAGGCCATGCACCAGAAGGCGGCGAGCCTGCTCAGCCGGCTCGGCAACCGGATGCCCGCCAATGCCATCGCTCGTGCCAAGGCGATGCACTGAGTCCTGGTAGCCCGCTTTGATATTACAAGGCCCACGAAGCAGTGCTTGTGGGCCTTGTGCATTTTCCCGGTCAGGGGAGGGATCAGAGGCCCTGATGGGGGCCGAAGACCTCGTAGTGCATCCGCTTGGCAGGCACGCCCACATTCTCCAGCTGAGCTTTGACTGCCTTCATGAACGGGACAGGGCCGCAGAAATAGTAGTGGGCGTCGGCCGGAATGAGGTCGGTGACCTGCTCCAGTGCCAGAGTGCCGCTGAAGTCGTAATCCTCTCCTTTGACATCCTGCTCCCCCGGCTCCCGATACCAGATCCGGCTCTCCAGTTTCCCGTATTGCCTGCTCTTTGCCCGGATCTCGTCCCTGAACGCGTGGTGGGCGCCATGTTCGCAGGCGTGAAGCCAGCGAATATCCACATCCGGGCCATCGGCCAGCAAGTGGTTGAGCATGCTCAGCAGGGGGGTGAGGCCGACCCCGGCGGAGATCAGCACCACAGGCGTGTCTGTCACCTCTTGCAGGAAGAAGTCGCCGGCCGGCGGCATGATGTCGACCGTGTCACCGATGTGAAGATGATCATGCAACAGGTTGGAGGCCTGACCCCTGGGTTCGCGCTTGACGCTGATGCGGTAGTCGCGGCCATTGGGGGTGTCCGAGAGGGAGTACTGGCGGATCTCCTGATGCTCGAGGGCGGGATGAACCAGCTTGATACTGAGATATTGCCCCGGTTTGAAACGCAACACGGGGTTGCCATCGAGGGGGGCCAGGACGAAAGAGGTGATGAGTTCACTCTCTTGACGCTTCTCCTTGATGATGAAAGGGCGGGTTCCCTGCCAACCACCGTCCTGGCTTGCCTTCTCCCGATAGAGCTCGCTCTCCCGGCCGATAAAGATGTCGGCCAGCACACCGTAAGCCTTGCCCCAGGCGGTAAGGACCTCCTCCGTGACAGCGTTGCCACCCATTTCTTTGAGCGTGGCCAAGAGATGACTACCCACAATGTGATATTGTTCCGGTTGGATCAGGAAACCCGTGTGTTTGTGGGCGATGCGTTCAACGGCTCCGGCCAGGGCCCCCAGATTGTCAATGTTCCTGGCATAGGCCGCCACCGCACTGAACAGTGCCAAGGGCTGTCCCCCGCTACGCTGGTGAGCCAGGTTGAAGAGATCCTTCAACTCGGGATTGTGGCTGAACATGCGCTGATAAAAGTGCCGTGTGAGGTCAGGGCCCGCCGATTCGAGCAAAGGAATGGTGCTCTTGATGACGGCGATGGTGGCTTGGTCTAACATAGGAGGTCCTTTCTAATTGAACATCTGGAATGTCACTTATTAAGTTGCATCCTAAATGTTTAATTGATCTGGATCAATCATCAATTCTTCGCGCTAGGCGCTACAGGCACTATGAGACTAACGAGCTATACCGATTTTGGATTGAGAGCCCTGCTCTATCTGGCCACCCTGCCGGAGGGGGAACTGTCGAGCGTGGCCAAGGTATCCGCCTTGTACGACGTATCCCGCAACCACATGGTGAAGGTGGTGAACCAGTTGGTAAAACTGGGCTATCTGCAGTCACAACGCGGCAAGAATGGTGGCATCCGCATGGCGCGCTCCCCCGACGAGATCAATATCGGGAAAGTGATCCGGGCGTTGGAAGGCAATCTGGACGGGATCGACTGCAGCTCCCCGGTCTGCCATATCGTCTCCGTCTGCCTGCTCAAGAGTGCCTTGAAGGAGGCGATGAACGCCTTCCTCGCGGTGATGGATGGCTATACGCTGCAGGATTTGCTGGCAAACCGTGACGAGTTGCAGCAGGTGTTCGGTGAGCTCATCCCCACTCTGGTGCTGGAGCCGGATGACGAGAGCGAGTGAAACAAAAAGGCTGCCATCGGCAGCCTTTTTTCAATCCTCGTACCCTGAATCGTCCCGGTACAGGTGCGGCATGATCCTCGCCATCTTCACCATGTTGTTCTCCACTTCGAGAATCTCGATAGGGTAGCCCGCCAGCCTGACACTGATGTTGGGTTGGGGGATCTCCTCAAGGTACTCCAGGATGGCGCCATTGAGGGTCCGTGGGCCGTCCATGGGCAGGTGCCAGTCCATCTCCTTGTTCAGCTCGCGGATGCTGGCGGAGCCTTCGACCAGGAAGGAGCCGTCCGGCTGGGGATGGATCTCGTCACTCGGGGTCGGTGTCATGGAGGTGGTGAAGTCACCGACAATCTCTTCCAGGATGTCGTCCAGGGTGATCAGCCCCTGAATATCGCCATATTCGTCGACGATAAGGCCAATTCGCTCCTTGTTGCGCTGGAACTTGGCCAACTGCACGTTGAGGGGGGTCCCCTGGGGGATGAAATAGATGGGGTCGACTTCCCGCAGCAGGCTGGACTTGCTGAACTGATCCCGGGCGACCAGTCTCAGGGCGTCCCGTGAGTGCAGGAAGCCGACGACGTCATCGATGTTGTCGCGATAGAGCAGGATCTTGGTGTGGGCGCAGTGGGCCAGCTGGCGCAGTATGATCTTCCAGTCGTCATTGATGTCGATGGCGGAGATCTCGCTGCGCGGGACCATGATGTTCTCCACCGTCATCTTGTCGAGATCCAGAATGCTTATCAGCATCTCCTGGTGGTGCTTGGGAATGAGATTGCCCGCCTCGTTGACGATGGTGCGCAGCTCTTCGGAATTGAGGGAGTCATCCTTGTTGTGCTCGAGACGCAAGAGTTTCAGCAGCAGGTTCGTGATGCTGTTGATGAGCCAGACAAGGGGGGCGAACGGCACCATCAGCCCCTTGAGGATCCAGGAGGCAGGGTAGGCTATCCGCTCGGGGAACATGGCCGCAAGTGTCTTGGGGGTGACTTCCCCGAATACCAGTACCACCAGGGTCAGCCCGAAGGTGGCAATGGCGACGCCGAGATCCCCGAACAGCCGGATGCAGACGATGGTCGCGATGGCGGAGGCCAGGATGTTGACCAGATTGTTGCCGATGAGAATGAGGCCAAGCAGGCGGTCCGGCCTGGCCAGCAGCTTCTCGACCCGGCGGGCAGCCTTGTGCTTGGTCTGGGCCAGATGCCGCAGCTTGTAGCGGTTGAGCGACATCAGACCGGTTTCGGAACTGGAGAAGAAGGCTGACAAAAGGATCAAGATAACGAGAACAATCAGCAATGTACTCGTTGAGATACTGTCCAAGAAGGGCTCCTGTAAGGATGGTTGGGGAATGTTCGTGTGTCAGCTAAGCAGCACTTCCTTGACGAAACGGCTGCCAAAATAGGCCAGTGTCAGGATGAAGCTGCCGATGAGGCTCAGCATGATGACCTTGCGGCCGCGCCAGCCACGGGTATGGTGACCCCAGAGCAGCAGAGCGTAGACGCACCAGGCCAGGATAGAGAGGATGGCCTTGTGGGACTTGCCCTGGGCAAACATGTCTTCCAGGAAGAACAGGCCGGATGCGATGGAGAGGGTCAGCAGCAGCAGACCTGCGGAAATGAGCTGAAACAGGCGTTTCTCCACCGTCATCAGGGGTGGCATGGCTGGCAGGTGGCTGATCTTTCTGGATTTCAGTTGCCTGTCCAGGCAGGCAAGCTGGAGGGCAAACAAGCAGGCGATCATCAGTACCGAATAGGCCATCAGCGCGAGGCCTATGTGCAGCAGTAACTGGGGGTGCGCTTCCAGATGGGTGATGTAGCGCCCGGGAATGAGCGCGCTGGCCGCCAGCAGCAGGGCTGAAAAACTGTAGACGACGGGCAGCAGGATCCAGCCGTTGAAGCGTCGGGTGACGCAGGTCATGAAGCAACTGATGATAAGGCTGACCAGGGACGCCACGTTCAACATGCTGAGATTCTGGCCGGAATGGGTGGCCAGCACTTCGCTGCCCACCGCCATGCCATGGGCGGTCAGGGCCAGGCCGACACAGGCGAACAGCGATACTTGCCCGACGGGCTTGGCGCTGAGCAGCAGGTGCAGCGAGGCGATGATGGCCAGCAGGTAAAACGCCAGGGCCAGAACAGAGATCACGATCATAACCAGGTCGTTGTCAAACAAGCTTTATGGATAAGAGGGGCAGTATACCTTGCACAAGATATGCTCGCCAGTTGTGCCAGAGGCTAACTGCCCACATATAAGTAGGCGTTGATGGTCACCGTGCGGCGAATAATCGTCCTCCGGCGTTGACTGGGGTATACTGCCCTCCATTTGTTGACCTGCCCGCTCGATGGCAGGCCGCCGCGGCAAGCGGCGAGTAATCGTCCCTAGAGTGCTGACCGGGGTATAATGCCCCCAGTGTCACGCCAAGAACCGGAAAGCGTCATGTTTGAGAATTTGACTGAACGACTCTCGCGCACCCTGCGCAATGTCAGCGGCCGCGGCCGCCTGACCGAAGAGAACATCAAGGATACCCTGCGCGAAGTCCGCATGGCGTTGCTCGAGGCTGACGTCGCCCTGCCGGTGGTGCGCGATTTCGTGGCGCGCGTCAAGGAACGAGCCGTGGGCCAGGAAGTGGCCAAATCCCTGAGCCCGGGCCAGGCCTTCATCAAGATCGTCCATGGCGAACTGGTCACCGTGATGGGGGAGGCCAACGAACAGCTCAACCTGGCTGCCCAGCCGCCGGCCATCATCCTGATGGCAGGTCTTCAGGGGGCCGGTAAGACCACTACGGTCGGCAAACTGGCCAAACTGCTCAAGGAGCGCAGCAAGAAGAAGGTGCTGGTGGTCAGTGCGGACGTTTACCGTCCGGCGGCGATCAAGCAGCTTGAGACCCTTGCGGGCGACATCGGTGTCGACTTCTTCCCGAGTGATGCCAGCCAGAAACCGATCGCCATTGCCACTGCCGCCATCGATCAGGCGCGCAAGAAGTTCTATGACGTGGTGATCGTCGATACTGCCGGTCGTCTGCACGTCGATGGCGAAATGATGGCGGAGATCCAGGATCTGCACGCCTCCATCAAGCCGGTCGAAACCCTGTTCGTGGTGGATGCCATGACAGGTCAGGATGCTGCCAATACCGCCAAGGCCTTCAACGAGGCGCTGCCGCTCACCGGTGTGATCCTTACCAAGGCAGACGGTGATGCCCGCGGTGGTGCCGCACTGTCGGTTCGCCATATCACCGGCAAGCCGGTCAAGTTCATCGGTATGGGTGAGAAGACTGACGCGCTGGAGCCGTTCCACCCGGATCGTCTCGCCTCCCGCATCCTCGGCATGGGGGATGTGCTCTCTCTCATCGAAGAGGTGGAGCGCAACGTCGATAAAGAGAAGGCGGCCAAGCTGGCCAGCAAGGTCAAGAGCGGCAAGGGCTTCGATCTGGAAGACTTCCGTGAGCAGCTGGCCCAGATGCGCAACATGGGTGGCATGATGGGGATGCTCGACAAGCTGCCCGGCATGTCCGGCCTGCCGGACAACATCAAGGATCAGATGGATGACAAGCTCACCGTGCGGATGGAGGCCATCATCAGCTCCATGACGCCGAAAGAGCGTGCCCATCCCGATCTCATCAAGGGCTCCCGCAAGCGCCGCATCGCTGCGGGCTCCGGCATGCAGGTCCAGGATGTGAACAAGCTGCTCAAGCAGTTCACCGAGATGCAGCGCATGATGAAGAAGATGTCCGGCAAGGGCGGCATGCGCAAGATGATGGGCCAGATGAAGAACATGCTGCCCCCCGGATTCGGTGGTGGCGGTCGCGGTCCGTTCTGATTTTCCTGCTGGTCAGGCAGAAAGGCTCACCCTGGTGAGCCTTTTTCATGCCAATCCCTGCGCAAAAAATAGCTGGCTTGGTTGCAATTATTACGAATCCAAGTAGAATTACGCGGCTTATTTTAAGCTAGGGTCTGCGTATTTGCAGGCCTTGTTCATTAGATGTTTATGAGGACGATATGGTAACCATTCGTTTACAACGTGGTGGCGCGAAAAAGCGTCCGTTCTACCAGGTAGTAGTTGCTGACAGCCGTAACGCCCGTGACGGTCGTTTTATCGAGCGCGTCGGTTTCTTCAACCCGGTTGCTGCTGGTAACGCTGAAAAGCTGAACCTGGACCTGGCTCGTATCGAGCATTGGGTTGCTACTGGTGCCGCTGTTTCTGACCGCGTTGCCAAGCTGATCAAAGACGCTGCCAAAGCTGCTTAATCAGCCAAACGGTAGGGAGTTAAGGTGGAAAAACCTGTAGTTCTGGGCACCCTGGGGACCGTTTACGGAATCAAGGGCTGGCTTAAAGTGAACTCCTTCACCGATGTTGCCGAAGCGATTTTCGATTACAACCCCTGGCTGATCAATCAGAACGGGGCGTGGCGTGAAATCCGGGTGTCATCCTGGAAGCGTCACAACAAGGGTCTGATCTGCAAACTCGATGGTATCGATGTGCGTGAGGATGCCCTGGCATTGACCAACGTCGAGATTGGCGTCCCCGCCGATCTGTTGCCTGCGTTGCCCGAAGGGGAGTTCTACTGGCGTGACCTCATTGGTTGCACCGTGGTAACCACCAAGGGATACGACCTGGGCAAGGTGACCGAATTGATGGAAACCGGCTCCAACGATGTGTTGGTGGTTGAGGCCAATGTAAAAGATGCCTTTGGTGCAAAGGAGCGGTTGATACCGTTCCTGGAAGAGCAGGTGATCAAGAATATTGATCTGACTGCTCGAACAATCGAAGTTGATTGGGATCCTGGTTTCTAGTTTCCCGCGCTAACACGGGTGCCGGAGGTTTCTTATGTGGATTGGGGTGATTAGCCTCTTCCCGGAAATGTTCCGAGCCATTACCGAGCACGGGGTAACGGGTCGGGCCGTCAAGAGTGGCCTGCTGCAGATTGAGTGCTGGAACCCTCGGGACTTCACCCACGACAAACACCGTACGGTCGATGATCGTCCTTATGGTGGTGGGCCCGGCATGTTGATGATGGTTCAGCCGTTGCGTGATGCCATTCATGCAGCCAAGCAAGCGGCGGGAGACGGGGCGAAAGTCATCTATCTCTCTCCTCAGGGGCGCAAGCTGACTCAAGCGGGCGTGACCGAGTTGGCGACGAATCAGAAACTGATTCTGGTCGCCGGTCGATACGAAGGTATCGATGAACGCGTGATACAAACCGAAGTCGACGAAGAGTGGTCTATCGGGGATTACGTGTTAAGTGGTGGCGAGTTGCCTGCCATGACCCTGATCGATGCGGTTTCGCGTCTGGTCCCGGGGGTCTTGGGTGATCAGGCCAGTGCCGAGCAGGACTCCTTCACGGATGGGCTGCTGGATCATCCCCACTATACTCGGCCGGAGGTGTTGGATGGGCTGACGGTGCCCGAGGCGCTGACAAGCGGCAATCACGAAGTGATTCGGCGCTGGCGACTCAAGCAATCGCTCGGACGAACCTGGCAGAGAAGGCCGGAACTTATTAACAACCTAGCTCTGACTGACGAGCAAGAATCACTTCTTGCCGAGTATGTCCGCGAAGTGCGTGACAGCGTTAAGTAGAGTTTTCAGTTTATCCTAGGTAAGGAAAGACAATGAGCAAGATTATTCAGCAGCTTGAACAAGAGCAACTGCGTACCGACATCCCGGCTTTTGCCCAGGGCGACACCGTACGTGTTCAAGTTCGTGTTAAAGAAGGTGGTAAAGAGCGTCTGCAGGCTTTCGAAGGCATCGTGATTGCCAAGCGTAACCGCGGTCTGCACTCTGCTTTCACCGTTCGCAAGATCTCCAACGGCGAAGGTGTTGAGCGTGTATTCCAGACTCACTCTCCGCTGATCCACAGTGTAGAACTGAAGCGTCGTGGTGATGTTCGCCGCGCCAAACTGTACTACCTGCGCAACCTGTCCGGCAAAGCTGCTCGTATCAAAGAGAAGCTCAACTAATTCGATTCGAATTGGTGTCGGTATGTCGGCGAAAAGCTCGACAGGTAGTGAAAAGGCTCGCCAATGGCGAGCCTTTTTTGTATCCGTGTGCGGGGTATTGGCTCAACCGGGCTGGCTGACCCGCACCACCGAGTTGTCACGCCCGAAGGGGCCAGGCACATAGTCGTCCGCCTCCCAGTCGTTGTCATAAAGGGTTTCACCATCGGGTTGCACTAGCTGATAGCAATACTCGAAATGGCTGGGGCCATCGGTCGGCAGGTTGAGTGTCGCCTTGAACTCCCCGTTTTTCATCCTCTTCAGTTCAATGGGCTGCCACTGGCTGAATTCACCCAGCAGCAAGACCTGCTCGGCATCACCGGCGGCCTCCTTTTCGACGGCAAAGGTCACCTTGACCTCGGGACGGGATTTGAGGAATTGCTTGTTGATCGGCATATGGACTCCTTGTCACTGGCTGCGAAGAAAGTAGCGCTGGTTATTTTTATATCACTTTATGACAAGGATGTTGATAAGCAGGATCAAAGGGGGAGGGCAAAATGGCGCTGCAGGAGCTGATGGGTGAACTCGATCTTGAGGTAGAAGCCCCGTGGTAGCGTCATGATGGGTTGGCCATTGCGGCCGATGGCGCGGGTCAGCGCTTTGCTGTTGGCCGCCTTGGGGCGCAGCTGCAATACCTGGCCGTGGCGGGCGCTGATCTGCTCCACTTCCCCCAGCACTATCATGTCCATCAGCTCTTCCCAGTCCTGGCGTAGCAGTCCTTCTTCCTCTTCATTCGGGCTCCACAGCAGCGGCATGCCGACGCGACGGTCGCCGACAGGGATGTCGCGGCTGCCTTCCACCGGGATCCAGAGCACCCGCGACAGCTTGTTGCGCACGTTCGACTCCTCCCAGCGCTGGCCGCTGACCCCGATGAGGGGGGCCACGCAGACAAAGGTGGTTTCCAGCGGGCGCCCTTGAGGATCGATGGGGATCGTCTTGAGCTCGATACCGAGATCCGGAAAATCCTGCTCGGGACGGCTACCTGCACTGGCCCCCAGCTGCCACTCGATCAACTGCCCTGTCCAGCCCTTGTCACGTCTGAGATCCTGCGGTACGGGGATGTCCGCCGTTGCGGCAAGCTGGGCCAGAGTGAAGCCAGCCATGGCGTAGGCTCGACTGAGCAGCTCTTGTTCTGACTGGGGATTGGCGGGCATGAGGGCTCCTCTGGAGATAATAGACATCGCAATACGGATTCTTGCATGGTATCGCTGATTTTGTAACCGATCCTCGCCCGACTATGCACAGGGAGACATGGATGGCAAAATTCAACATATCCAAATGATTTTAAAGGGATTTACTTTCTTTATCCAGTATATCGGCACGCCGGATCCCCGCATAAACGAGTTGTCCAAGGGTTTGTGCGAGCTGTTGCACACAGTTATCCACAGAAATCTTGGATAACTGGCGTAAAGTGGTGAAAGGAAGCGTGGCACCAGAAATAAATGTGAGAGTACGCCGATTTTCAGCGCCATTTCGGTGCAGATAATGCGCCATAACTGTGGATAAATCCGTCTTGGTGGATCTTTGAGCAGCCGAACTTGTTCACAATTGACAGGCTGGATCCTCTTAGGCAAAAGACATGGATCTTGATCCAGCAATTAAACTATAACCTTATGTATTTAAATGAATATTTTGTTTTTAAGTGAATCGGGTATGATATGCTTCCGTGCAATGCCACAGTATAAAACTACTGTATATACCTGCTTGATCACAGGTTTATGCACAGTCTGGGTGGGCAACTTGCCTAGCATGAACCTTCAATTTGTTTATAACTTTGCTTGAAATGCCAAGTTATTCATGAATGGAAGATGACAGTCCCTGTTTGCCGCCACGGGGTGAATGTGGAACAATCTCGTTATAGATTCAGCCTTTATAAGGTGATCACGTGATAGATGGTGACGGATTTCGTCCCAATGTCGGCATCGTGATCTGTAACCGTGACGGACAAGTATTGTGGGCTAAGCGCTATGGGCAGCACTCCTGGCAGTTTCCGCAGGGGGGGGTTGATGATGGTGAATCGCCGGAACAGGCCATGTATCGTGAGCTGTATGAGGAGATAGGCCTCAAGCAGGACGATGTGACCATACTGGCGACCAGTCGCAACTGGCTGAAGTATCGCTTACCCAAACGACTCGTCCGCTGGGACAGTTCACCGGTCTGTATTGGCCAGAAGCAGAAATGGTTTTTGTTGCAGCTCGATCCTGGCAAAGAGTCCAGGATCCAGTTTGGCTGTCATGGTCACCCGGAATTTGATGATTGGCGTTGGGTCAGCTTCTGGTACCCGGTTCGTCAGGTCGTCTCCTTCAAGCGGGAGGTTTACCGCCGGGTGATGAAAGAGTTTGCCCCGCTGGCCATGCCAGTCCCCGTGGTGCAGGCTAACCGAAAAGATGGGCGGCGCAACCGCTCGCGTTAAGGAGCACAACTAGTTGCTGACGGAACTCAGACGCATCGTGGAAAGCATGGCCGAGGCCAACACCCTCGAACAGGCCTTGCAAGCATTGGTGAGCCAGACCCGGCTCGCCATGACGGTGGACTGCTGCTCCGTCTATGTGGCCGAGCCCGACATGCGCCGCTATCGACTGGCTGCGACCGATGGTCTGGCCGAATCGGCCGTGGGCAAGGCCACCCTGCCGTTCGAGCAGGGTATTGTCGGCCTGGTGGGTCAGCGTGAAGAGCTGATCAACCTGGCCGATGCCCCCTCTCACCCCAGTTTCAAGTTTCTGCCCGATGTGGCGGAAGAGGCGTTTCGCTCCTTCCTCGGCGCTCCCATCATGCATCAGCGTCAGGTGGTGGGGATTCTGGTCGTGCAGCAGAAGGAGAGCCGCCTCTTCGATGAGGGGGAGGAGTCCTTCATGGTCACCCTGGCGGCTCAGCTGGCTGCCCGCATCGCCCAGGCCCAGGCCAAGGGGTGGCTGCAGAAGACCGACTGGAGCAAGCCGCTGCGCGGTATTGCCGGGGCGAGTGGCATCGCCATCGCCAAGGCCTGGGTGTGGCGTCCGCGCAAGGCGCTAAATACCATCACGCCGCGCAAGGACGAGGATCATGCCAAGCAGCTTGCCCGTCTCGAGCTGGCGGTGGAGGAAGTGCGCCATGATCTGGAGAGCCTGGCACTGCGCTTTCGCGAGAGCTACAGCCAGGACTCGGTCGCCATCTTCGACATCTATCTGCACCTGTTGAACGATCCCGGCTACATCAAGCCCATCCGCAACAAGGTCAGCAAGGAACACTGGACGGCGATCTCGGCGGTCAAACTCATCAGCGATCGGCTGATAGAGCAGTTCAAGGGGATGAAGGATCCCTATCTGCGGGAACGCTCCACCGATGTGAAAGACATCGCCCAGCGGCTCATCAGCCGGCTGGTGCAGGACGAACCCGAGCAGCTCACCATCGGCGAACCCGTGGTGCTGGTCGCCGATGAAGTGACGGCCACCATCCTTGCGGAGATCCCGAGGGAATTTCTGAGCGGTGTGGTGTCGCTCAAGGGCGGGACCAACTCCCATGCCGCCATCCTGGCCCGTGCCATGGGGGTGGCGGCCATCATGGGGGTGGATCTGCCCCTCGGTGACATCGGCGGGCGCACTCTGGTCATCGATGGCTACAGCGGCGATCTCTTCATCGAACCCAACCAGGTGATCCTGACCGAGTACCGGCAACTGCTGAGTGAGGAGCGGGCACTCGACACCCTGGTGCGTAGCGTCGACAACCAGCCCTCCGAGACCGCCGACGGCACCAAGGTCTCTCTGCTGCTCAACGCAGGGCTGAGTGCGGATACCGAGATCTCCCTCAATCATCTGGCGGACGGGGTCGGGCTCTATCGCACCGAGATCCCCTTCATGCTGCAGGACAGCTTCCCTTCGGAGTGGGAGCAGACTGCCCGCTATCGCGGGATCCTGGAAACCTATCGGGATCGCCCGGTTTGCATGCGGACTCTGGACGTGGGGGGGGACAAACAACTGCCCTATTTCCCCATCGTGGAGGAAAATCCCTTCCTTGGTTGGCGGGGGATCCGGCTCACCCTGGATCACCCCGAGCTCTTCCTGGTTCAGCTCAAGGCCATGTTGCGGGCCAGCGAAGGGCTGGACAATCTGGCCATCATGCTGCCGATGATCAGCAGCGTCAGTGAAATCAAGGCCTCCCGTCGTCTGCTGGATCAGGCGTGGCGCGAGGTGTCGGAAGAAGCGGCCAGCCGCGATGCGGTGATCCGCTACCCCAGTCTCGGGGTGATGATCGAAGTCCCCTCCGCGCTGTACATCCTGCCGGAGATGGCGCCGCTCATCGACTTCTGGTCGGTGGGCAGCAACGACCTGACCCAGTACCTGCTGGCGGTGGATCGCAACAATGCCCGTGTCGCCAGCATCTACGATGCCTTCCATCCCGCGGTGATCCGCGCTTTGCAGCTGCTGGTCGATGCCTCCCGGCGCTATCACAAGCCGGTTTCTGTCTGTGGCGAGCTGGCTGGCGATCCGGTCGGGGTGCTGCTGCTGCTGGCCATGGGCTATCGCCGTTTCAGCATGAATACCCACAACATCTCCCGCATCAAATACGTGCTGCGGCAATCCGACCTTGGCGAGTTGAAGGCGCTGATGGCGGATGGTCTCAAGCATGACAATCCTCACGTGCTGCGGGGCCTGTTTGCCCGATATCTGGAAGAGCACGGTCTGGGCGGATTGCTGCGGGCTGGGCACAAGGTCAGGCTGCCCGATTGATATTCCACCTTGTTACTGCGTAAGAATGATCGGAGAATGCGGCTTTTCTTATGATTGGGGCCGCCTATGCAGCACGACGGATATTGGGTTTTCTCGCAGATTGATCCCGTAGCATTCAGTTTGGGACCATTATCGGTACGCTGGTATGGTCTCATGTACCTGTTCGGTTTTGCCTTCGCCATGTGGCTGGCAGGTCGCCGCGCCGATGCACCCAATAGCGGCTGGACCCGCAACGAGGTATCCGACCTGCTGTTCTACGGCTTTCTCGGGGTGATCCTGGGAGGGCGCATCGGTTACGTGCTGTTCTATAACTTCGATCTCTTCCTCGCCGACCCGACCTATCTGTTCAAGATATGGACCGGTGGCATGTCGTTCCACGGTGGCCTCATCGGGGTGATCACCGCCATGATCTGGTTTGCCCACAAAACCCAGCGCCACTTCTTCACCGTGGCGGATTTCGTGGCGCCGCTGATTCCGTTCGGCCTCGGTGTTGGCCGCATCGGCAACTTCATGAACGGCGAGCTGTGGGGTCGGGTGACCGATGTCCCCTGGGCAATCATCTTCCCCGAGGCTGGCCCCGAGCCGCGTCACCCGTCCCAGCTCTATCAGTTCGCGCTGGAAGGGGTGGTGCTCTTCATCATCCTGAACCTGTTCTGGCGCAAGCACCCACCACGTGGCGCCATTTCCGGGATGTTCCTGCTCTTCTACGGTCTGTTCCGCTTCCTGGTGGAGTTTGTTCGTCAGCCTGACAGCCAGCTGGGTCTCTACTTCAACGAGATCAGCATGGGCCAGATCCTCTCTACCCCGATGATAGTGGCGGGTGCGCTCATGGTCTGGGCCGCCTACAAGCAGCCCCGTCTGTTCGGCAATGCACCCAAGGAGGCGAAGTAATGCGTGCCTATCTCGACCTGATGCAGAAAATTCTGGATGAAGGGACCGTCAAATCCGATCGCACCGGGACCGGGACCGTCTCCCTGTTCGGTCATCAGATGCGCTTCAACCTGGCCGAGGGATTCCCGCTGGTGACCACCAAGAAGTGCCACCTGCGCTCCATCATTCACGAGCTGCTCTGGTTCCTCAACGGCGATACCAACACCGCCTATCTGAAAGAGCACGGTGTCAGCATCTGGGACGAGTGGGCCGACGAGCACGGTGATCTGGGGCCTGTCTATGGTGCCCAGTGGCGCTCCTGGCCGGCGGCCGATGGGTCTGTCATCGACCAGATCCAGAAGGCGGCGGACGATATCAAGCACAACCCGGATTCCCGCCGCATCATCGTCTCCGCCTGGAACGTGGGCGAGCTGGACAAAATGGCGTTGGCACCCTGCCACGCCTTCTTCCAGTTCTATGTGGCGGATGGCAAGCTCTCCTGCCAGCTCTACCAGCGTAGTTGTGATGTTTTCCTTGGCCTGCCGTTCAACATTGCCAGCTATGCGCTGCTGACCCACATGATGGCGCAGCAGTGCGATCTGGAAGTGGGTGACTTTGTCTGGACCGGTGGCGATGTGCACCTCTATTCCAACCACATGGAGCAGACGGCACTGCAACTCACCCGCGAGCCGCGCCCCCTGCCGCAACTGGTGATCAAGCGCAAACCTGACTCCATCTTCGATTACAGATTCGAGGATTTCGAGATCCAGGGCTATGATCCCCATCCTGGGATCAAGGCGCCTGTCGCTATTTGAGTAGGTAATGAGCCTGGGGCGAGTATCGTCTCCCAGGTGACGATGAATCGACACTCAGCTGTTAGAGGCACCTTCGGGTGCCTTTTTGCATTTTCTGTGAATTAATATGCAACATTCCGGGTGGAGAGATGGCTCCTGAAAAGGGGAAATAACCTGCTTATAGCAGGCATTATCTGTTTTGCTTTCGGTTTTTTCGTTGTTATCAGCCGTAAGAAACGATTTTTCATTGAGCTACTCGAGCCCTAGACTGAAAAGATGCAATTTTATGGGTAGTTAGATATGAGCGATGTATTCAAGCGTTTTCTCAAACTGGAGTCCGCTTCCGGGATCATTCTGATCCTGGCCGCCCTGCTTGCCATCGGCCTGGCCAATTCGGCGCTGGCGCAACACTATCAGAGCTTCCTCAATACCGAGGTGCAGGTTCGCATCGCGGCCCTCGACATCAACAAGCCGCTGCTGCTCTGGATCAATGATGGCTTCATGGCGATCTTCTTCCTGCTGGTGGGTCTCGAGGTGAAGCGAGAGATGCTGGAGGGAGCGCTTTCCTCCCGGGTGCAGGCAACCTTCCCGGCCATTGCTGCCGTGGGGGGCATGTTGGCACCGGCACTCATCTATAGCTTCTTCAACTACGGGGACGAGGCGACCCGTGCTGGCTGGGCGATTCCGGCCGCAACCGACATCGCCTTCGCTCTCGGGGTCATGGCGCTGCTGGGCAAGCGGGTACCGACCAGCCTCAAGGTCTTCTTGCTGGCGCTGGCTATCATGGACGATCTGGGGGTCATCATCATCATTGCCCTCTTCTACACCCAGCAACTGTCGCTGACTGCGCTGGCGATAGGTGTGGTGGCCACCCTGGCCTTGCTCTGGATGAATCGCCGTGGTGAGGACAGGATTGGACTCTATATGCTGGTCGGCCTGGTGCTCTGGGTTGCCGTGCTCAAGTCCGGTGTCCATGCGACCCTGGCGGGGGTCATCGTGGGCTTCATGATCCCCCTCAACGGCAAGCGTTACGCATCGCCACTCAAGCATCTGGAGCATGTGCTGCACCCCTGGAGCGCCTTCCTGATCCTGCCGCTGTTCGCTTTCGCCAACGCCGGGGTATCGCTGGAGGGGGTCTACTTCTCGGCTCTGCTCAATCCGCTCCCCATGGGGATCATCCTGGGGCTCTTCGTCGGCAAGCCGCTCGGGATTTTCACCATCAGCTGGCTGGCAGTGAAATCAGGCATTGCCCAATTGCCGCAAGGAGTGAACTTCAGACAGATCTTTGCCGTCAGCATCCTGTGTGGCATCGGCTTCACCATGTCGATGTTTATCGCATCGCTGGCATTCGAGCATGGCGGACTGGACTACGGCAGCTACTCGCGCCTCGGGATCTTGGCAGGTTCCACACTCGCGGCCGTGATCGGTTACATCGCTCTGCGGATATCGCTGCCCAATCGGGAGGCGAATCAAAGTACGGAGGGGTTATGAGAAAACTAGGATGGTTAGTCATGCTGGCGAGCCCTGCACTCTGGGCAGATAGTCTGGCCGATTGTCAGCGGGATGCCACCTCGGCAAGTTGTTCTGCCTATCTCAACGGGGTGGTCGACAGCGCACTCATGCTGGGAGACTCTCAGGTAAAAGCCCGGTTCGGAGAGACCTTCGCCGAACGGGCACTGAGCAGTCGTGCCGGCGAGCGAGTCAAGCTGTCCAACAAGCGCTATTGCACCGAGCGAATGCCGGATGCCGGTCGTCTCAAGGCCCATCTGCAGGCACAGTTCGACGCGAACAAGGTTGACTCGATCAGCGACATGTATGACATTCTGGCGGTTGAACTCAGCTGCTACCGGAGCCCGCCTGGCGCGGGAACCCCATCGGATGTCACACCTTAACTACAACCATCTCTACTATTTTTGGATGACTCAGAAGAAGGGCTCCGTCACGCAGGCGGCGGAAGCCCTCTTTTTGACCCCACAGACCGTGACCGGTCAGATCAAGCTGCTTGAGCAGCGTCTTGGCGGCAAGTTGCTGATCAGAAAGGGGCGCTCCCTTGAGGCCACCGAGCTTGGCCAACTGGTATTTCGCTATGCAGACAAGATGTTCAGCCTCTCCTACGAGATGCTGGATATCGTCAACTACCGCAAGGAGAGCCAGATCCTGTTCGACGTCGGCATCGCCGATGCACTCTCCAAGCGTCTTGCCAGCCGAGTGCTGCTCTCCGTGATCCCCAATGATGGTTCCATTCACCTGCGCTGCTTCGAGTCGACCCATGAACTTCTCCTGGAGCAGTTGAGCGAGCACAAGCTCGACATGATCCTCTCTGATTGCCCGGTGGACTCCAGCCAGCATGCCGGGTTGCTGTCCAAGCGTCTGGGGGGATGCGGCGTCAGTTTCTTCTGCAAGGCGCCTCTGCCCTCCCAGCCTTTCCCTGCCTGCCTGGAAGAGCGCAAGCTGCTCATCCCGGGCCGTCGCACCGCCATGGGTCGTCAACTGACCCAGTGGTTCGAGCAGCAGGGAATTTCCCCCAGCATTCTGGGAGAATTCGACGATGCGGCGCTGATGAAGGCGTTCGGCTTCTTCAACCAGGGCATCTTCATGGCACCGACCATTTATCGGGAGGAGATCCTGGAGGGGGAGGAGGTGATGCTGCTGGGTGAAACCCAGGATCTGATGGAGGAGTATTACGTCATCTTTGCCGAGCGGATGATCCAGCATCCTGCGGTCAAGCGGGTATGCGAGAGTGATTTCTCCTTCCTCTTTGCGGGGCAGGAGGATTTCACGGCCATTCAGCCGGCAAGCCTCTCGTTTTAAATCGAGGGTGACGGCGCTATGATGCCAGTCTTGGAAGAGGAGGGTGAGATGCGATTGGAAGAGATGGAAGCGAATGCCGGGCGTGCCGTCACCCTGCTCAAGGCATTGGCCAATGAGCGACGGCTGTTTATCTTGTGCCAGTTACTGGATAGGGAGCTGTCGGTCGGCGAGCTGAACGAGGTCTTGGGATTGAGCCAGTCAGCCATGTCGCAGCATCTGGCGGTGTTGCGCCGGGATGAGCTGGTGGCGACGAGGAAGGAAGCCCAGACGGTCTATTACTCCCTGCGCAGCCATGAGGTGCGCGAGATGATCGGATTGTTGCACAGACTGTACTGTAGCGACCCCAAATAAAAAACCGGCACTAGGCCGGTTTTTTCAGCTTTCATCAGCGGATGCTGATTAAGCCATGGCTTTGATCTGGGCAGACAGGCGGCTCTTGTGACGAGCAGCTTTGTTCTTGTGGATCAGGCCTTTGGTCGCCATACGATCCATGATCGGCTGAGCAACAGCGAAAGCGGCAGTGGCAGCAGCCTTGTCACCAGAGGCGATGGCAGCGATCACTTTCTTCAGGTAGGTACGGGTCATGGAACGACGGCTGGCGTTGTGCTGACGACGTTTCTCTGACTGAAGAGCACGCTTCTTAGCAGATTTGATGTTAGCCAAGGTAAAACTCCTAAAACTGTCTTAGCGAGTGTATTGAAAAGGCCCGGAAATATGCCTTCCCAACCACATATTGTCAAATGATTTGTGCAAATAAACACCGCCCCCCGGTGGTGTGTCAGATGGGAGACGGTTAAACTGTCGGCCGATTCTAACAGCATTCTTTTCTTTCCGACAGTTCCAGAGGCCTCGTCTTGAGTAAGAAATTGATCAAATCCGGCATGATAGTGTCCGGAATGACGCTGGCATCCCGTGTGATGGGCTTGGTGCGCGATGTGGTCATCGCCAATTTGCTCGGTGCCGGGGTGGCCGCAGACGTCTTCTTCTTCGCCAATCGCATTCCCAACTTCTTGCGCCGGCTCTTTGCCGAAGGGGCATTCAACCAGGCCTTCGTGCCCGTGATGACGGAGTACAAGAAAAATGGTGACGAGCAGGCGGTTCGGGAGCTGCTGGCGGCGGTGGCGGGCACCCTGGGTGGCATCGTCACCGTGGTCACCCTGCTCGGGGTGCTGGGTTCCGGTGTCCTGACGGCTCTCTTTGGCTGGGGCTGGTTCTGGGATTGGCTGCATGGCGGACCGGCGGCGGAGAAGTTCGAGCTGGCCAGTCTGATGCTCAAGATCACCTTCCCCTACCTCTGGTTCATCACCTTCACCGCCATGGCGGGGGCCATTCTCAATACCTTTGGCCGTTTTGCCGTGTCCTCCTTCACGCCGGTATTCCTCAACATCACCATGATTGCGGCGGCCTGGTGGATCGCGCCCTTGATGGAGCGCCCCGAAATCTCCCTGGCGATCGGTGTCTTCCTCGGCGGTCTGGTCCAGTTTTTGTTCCAGTATCCTTTTCTGCGCCAGCTCAACATGCTGGTCTGGCCCAAGTGGGGTTGGCACCATCCCGGGGTGGTTAAGATCCGTACCCTGATGATCCCGGCCCTGTTCGGCGTCTCGGTCAGCCAGATCAACCTGCTGATCAACACCATGCTGGCGTCGTTCCTGGCTACCGGTGCCATCAGCTATCTCTATTACTCGGACAGGTTGCTGGAGTTTCCCCTCGGTCTCTTTGCGGTGGCCATCAGCACGGTGATCCTGCCTGCCCTGGCCAGAAAACACGTGGATGCGGATCCGGCTGATTTCTCTCGCACCATGGATTGGGGGGTACGCATGGTGATGCTGCTCGGCTTGCCAGCCATGGTCGGCATCGCCGTGCTGCGCGAGCCCATACTGCGGGTACTTTTCATGCGCGGTGAGTTCGGTCTGCACGAGGTGAGCATGTCCAGTGCGAGCCTGCTGGCCTCCACCACGGGGCTGCTCTCCTTGATGCTCATCAAGGTGCTGGCCCCCGGTTATTACGCCCGCCAGGACACCAGGACGCCGGTGCGTATCGGCATCATGGCCATGGTAGCCAACATGGTGTGCAACCTCATTTTCATCTATCCGCTCGGCTACGTCGGGCTGGCGCTGGCGACCGCCTGCTCCGGCACGCTGAACGCCGTACTGCTGTTCAAGGGACTCTATCAGCAGGATGTCTATCGCCCTTCCCGCAACACCGGGTTGTTCTGCCTCAAGCTGCTGGCGGCAACGGTCTTGATGGGGGGGCTTCTGGCCTATCTGTCGCCGGATCTCACCCAATGGGGTGCCTGGAGTATGGGCAAGGCCAGCCTGGAGTTGACCCTGCTGCTCTGCCTGGGCGGAGCGCTGTATGGCATTGTCCTCTTGGCACTGGGGATCCGGCCACGGCATCTAAGAGCCGGTCAGCAATAAGGAGTCAGCTGCAAGGGAGGGGGACAGTACAGGGGAGATGGGGGAGCGGTCTCAGGGGCTGTCGTGTTGACCCGCCAACGAGGTGCGATGCTCCTGGCCGAGTCCGAGAAGCGGGCGGGATGGCTAAATCGGGTCAACGGCAGGGCTGACCCTGCCTGCTGCCTGATATATAATCCGCCGATTTCCATGGCAGCAACGCACAAGGCACTGATGGAGCTTATTCGCGGCATTCACAATATCAAGCCCCGTCACCGGGGCTGTGTATTGACCATAGGCAACTTCGATGGGGTTCATCAGGGGCACCACGCGGTGTTGGCCCGTTTGCAGGATAAGGCCGCCCAACTTGGCCTGCCAGCCTGCGTCATGTTGTTCGAACCCCAGCCGCTGGAGCTGTTTGCGGGCAGTGCCGCGCCCGCCCGCCTCAGCCGCTGGCGGGAGAAGTACGAAGCCCTCAAGGGAATGCAGATCGATCGCATGCTCTGCGTGCGTTTCACCCATCGTTTTGCCGAGCAGGCAGCCAGCACCTTCATCGAGCAACTGCTGGTGGAGAAACTCGGTGTGCACTATCTGGTGGTCGGCGACGATTTTCGCTTCGGCAAGGGGCGGGAAGGGGACTTCCACCTGCTGGAGGAGGCCGGTCGGCGCTTCGGGTTCGAGGTGATCAGCACCCAGAGTTTCCAGCTTTCCCGCCAGCGGGTCAGCAGCACCCTGGTGCGCGAGGCCCTCAAAGCGGGTCGCATGGCGGAGGTGGAATTGATGCTCGGTCGCCCCTATGCCATCAGCGGCCGGGTGGCCCATGGCGACAAGCTGGGGCGCACCATAGGTTTTCCCACCGCGAATCTGGCCCTCAAACGCCAGGTTGTCCCGGTCGGTGGCGTGTTTGCGGTGGAAGTGATATGTTCCGGCAAGACTTTCCCCGGTGTCGCCAATGTGGGTGTACGTCCGACCTTGAGCGGTACACAAGCCAGATTGGAAGTACATCTATTTGATTTTTCTGGTGATCTATATGGTCAGCAGGTCAAGGTGCTGCTTCGCCACAAGCTGCGCGAAGAGCAGAAATTTGACTCTTTCACCGCCTTGAAAGAGCAGATCGAACGAGATGCCCTGGCGGCCCGAGCCTGGTTCGGGCTGCCACAATTTCATTTACCCAGCACTCTTTTAGAAAAGAAGGGAACCCAGGACTGATGAGCGACTATAAACACACCCTGAATCTGCCGGAAACCGAGTTTCCGATGCGTGGCGATCTGGCCAAACGCGAACCCAACATGTTGAAACGTTGGTACGATCAGGATCTTTACGGCGCCATTCGCCGCGCCAAAGCGGGTAAGCCTTCTTTCATTCTGCACGATGGCCCCCCCTATGCGAACGGCAGCATTCACATCGGTCATTCGGTCAACAAGATCCTCAAAGACATCATCATCAAGTCCAAGGGCCTCTCTGGCTTCGATTCCCCCTATGTGCCGGGCTGGGATTGCCACGGTCTGCCCATCGAGCTGAAAGTGGAAGGCATGGTCGGCAAGCCGGGCGAGAAGGTTTCCGCCGCCGAGTTCCGCGCCGAGTGCCGCAAATACGCCAAGACCCAGATCGAAGCGCAGAAGACCGACTTCATCCGTCTGGGCGTGCTGGGTGACTGGGAACACCCCTACCTGACCATGGATTTTGGGACCGAAGCCAACATCATCCGTTCCATGGCCAAGATCGTTGAAAACGGCCACCTGCATAAAGGCTCCAAGCCGGTGCACTGGTGTACCGATTGCGGTTCCGCGCTGGCTGAAGCAGAAGTGGAGTACTACGACAAGAACTCCCCCTCCATCGACGTGCGCTTCAAGGCCGTCGACGAGGCTGCCGTTGCCGCCAAGTTTGATTGCGCCGAAGGCCACACCGGCAAGGGCGCGCTCTCTGCCGTGATCTGGACCACTACCCCGTGGACCCTGCCGGCCAACCGCGCCATCGCCATGCATGCCGATCTCGACTACGCGCTGGTGCAGGTTGAGGGCGACAATCCCGAGCGTCTGATCCTGGCCGCTGAGCTGGTGAAGGATGTGATGGATCGCGCAGGCATCGAGCACTTCCACAACCTGGGTTACGCCAAGGGTGCCGCACTCGAGCTGCTGCGCTTCAACCACCCCTTCTACAGCTTCGACGTACCTGTGGTGCTGGGTGACCACGTTACCCTGGACGCCGGTACCGGCGCGGTGCACACCGCCCCTGGTCACGGTCAGGAAGACTTCGTGGTCGGTCAGAAGTACGGTCTGGAAGTGGCCAACCCGGTTGGCAGCAACGGCGTCTATCTGCCGGATACCGAACTGTTTGCCGGCCAGCACGTGTTCAAGGCCAACGCCTCCGTGGTCGAGGTGCTGACCGAGCGCGGTGCCCTGCTGCACCACAAGGTATTCAACCACTCCTACCCGCACTGCTGGCGTCACAAGACCCCGATCATCTTCCGTGCCACCCCCCAGTGGTTCATCAGCATGGAGCAGAAGGGTCTGCGCAAGCGTGCTCTGGAAGAGATCGAGCGTATCGAGACTCAGGGCATTGCCGAACACGGCCAGAGCGGCTGGGTCCCGGCCTGGGGCAAGAATCGCATCCAGGCGATGGTCGAGAACCGTCCCGACTGGTGTATCTCCCGTCAGCGTACCTGGGGCGTGCCCATCTCCCTGTTCGTTCACAAGGATACCCAGGCGCTGCACCCGGATTCCGTGCGCCTGATGGAAGAGGTGGCCAAGCGGGTCGAGCAGTCCGGCATCCAGGCCTGGTGGGATCTGGACAAGGCCGAGCTGCTGGGCGTCGATGCCGACAACTACGAGAAGGTGCCCGACACCCTGGACGTCTGGTTTGACTCCGGCTCTACCCATGCCTCCGTGGTCGATGCCCGTCCCGAGTTCAACGGCAAGCCGGCCGACATGTATCTGGAAGGCTCTGACCAGCACCGTGGCTGGTTCATGTCATCCTTGATGATCGGCGTGGCGATGAAAGACAAGGCTCCCTACAACCAGGTGCTGACTCACGGCTTCACCGTGGATGGTCAGGGCCGCAAGATGTCCAAGTCCATCGGCAACGTGGTCAGCCCGCAAGACGTGATGAACAAGCTGGGTGCCGACATCCTGCGTCTGTGGGTAGCGAGCACTGACTACACCGGCGAGATGACCGTCTCCGACGAGATCCTCAAGCGCTCCGCCGACGCCTATCGTCGTATCCGCAACACTGCCCGTTTCCTCTTGGCCAACCTGAACGGCTTCAATCCGGCGACCGACATGGTGGCGCCTGCCGACATGGTGGTGGTGGATCGCTGGGCAGTGGGCCGTGCCAAAGCGGTACAGGCCGAGATCGTGGCCGCGTTCGACGAGTACAACTTCCACGGCGTGACCCAGAAGCTGATGCAGTTCTGTTCCATCGAGATGGGTTCCTTCTATCTGGACGTCATCAAGGATCGTCAGTACACAGCCAAGGCTGACAGCCTGGCCCGTCGCTCCTGCCAGACCGCCCTCTATCACATCGCCGAAGCCATGGTGCGTTGGATGGCGCCCATCATGAGCTTCACTGCCGACGAGATCTGGGCCCTGCTGCCGGGCGAGCGCGGCGAGTTCGTGTTCACCGAGGAGTGGTACGACGGCCTGTTCGGGCTGGAAGCGGGCGAAGTGCTGAACGACGAGTTCTGGGCCGAGATCCTCACCGTGCGCGGTGAAGTGAACAAGGCGCTGGAAGTGGCCCGTGGCGAGAAGCGCATCGGCGGTTCTCTGCAGGCCGAACTGACCCTGTTCGCCAAGCCTGAGCTGGCCGCGCGTCTGAACGCCCTGGCCGATGAGCTGCGCTTCGTGCTGCTCACCTCCAAGGCCAAGGTAGTCAGCGTCGATGCCGCACCGGCAGAGGCCGTGGCAACCGAGCGCGATGACCTGTGGCTCTGCGTGGCCCAGTCTGCCGCCGCCAAGTGCGATCGCTGCTGGCACCATGTGGAAGACGTGGGCACCATCGCGGGGCACGAAGAGATCTGTGGCCGCTGCGTCACCAACGTCGAGGGTGACGGCGAAACACGTCAATTTGCCTGATGAACATGACTCAACATAAAAGCGGCCTGCGTTGGCTGTGGCTGGCGGTGCTGGCCTTCGTACTGGACCAGGCGAGCAAGCTCGCCGTGGTCAAGCTGCTGCCGTTTGGCTACCCGGGGGTGGAGATCACCCCCTTCTTCAACCTGGTCCATGTCTACAACAAGGGCGCTGCTTTCAGCTTCCTGGCGGATCAGGGAGGCTGGCAGCGCTGGTTCTTCGCCGTGCTGGCGTTCGCCATCTGTGGCCTGCTGATCCACTGGCTGCGCAAGCAGTCGGTCACCCAGCGCTGGAGCGGTATCGCCTACAGCCTGATCATCGGCGGGGCGCTCGGCAACGTGTTTGACCGGCTGGTGCTGGGCCATGTGGTCGACTTCCTCGACTTCTATTGGCAGCGCGCCCATTGGCCGGCGTTCAACCTGGCTGACAGCTTCATCTTCATCGGTGCCGCCATGATCGTGCTGGACGGCTTCCGTGGCGAGAAAAAACAGGACGCGACCTCATGAGCCAGCTGATTGTTGCGGACAGCAGCGTGCTGTTCCATTTCTCTATCAAACTGGAAGATGGCTCGGTGGCCGACAGCACGGCGCTGCACGGCAAGCCTGCCCGTCTGCGGATGGGAGACGGCAGCCTGACGCCGAGCTTCGAGCAATGCCTGCTGGGGCTGCGCGAAGGGGAGAGCAAGAGCTTTACCCTGGCGCCGGAAGAGGCGTTCGGCCTTTCCAATCCTGACAACATCTACCATCTCGATCGCGCCAAATTCGGTAACGAAGTTGAGCCCAAGGTGGGTACCATCATTCTGTTTGACCAGCCCAACGGCAGCGAACTGCCCGGGATCATCCGGGCGGTGGAAGGGATGTCGGTTACGGTCGATTTCAACCACCCCCTGGCCGGTCACACCGTCACCTTCGAGGTGGAGATCCTGGGAGTTGATGACGAGGAGAAGGTTCACTGATGGATATTCTGCTGGCTAACCCCCGTGGCTTCTGTGCCGGTGTCGACCGGGCCATCAGCATCGTCGAGAGCGCGCTGGAGAAGTTCGGTGCCCCCATCTATGTCCGTCACGAGGTGGTGCACAACCGCTACGTGGTGAACAAGCTCAAGGAGGCAGGTGCCGTTTTCGTCGAAGAGCTGGACGAGGTGCCGGATGACAGCATCGTCATCTTCTCCGCTCATGGTGTCGCCAAGGTCGTGCGCGAGATGGCCAAATCCCGCGCCCTCAAGGTGTTCGATGCCACCTGTCCGCTGGTGACCAAGGTGCACATGGAGGTCCATCGCGCCAGTCGCAAAGGCTCCGAAGCCGTGCTCATCGGCCATGCCGGCCACCCCGAGGTGATCGGCACCATGGGACAGTACGAGAACAGTGAGGGTGGCATGTATCTGGTGGAGACGCCGGAAGATGTGGCCAAACTCAAGGTGAAGAACCCGGACGACCTCTGTTTCGTCACCCAGACGACACTCAGCGTGGATGAGACGTCAGATGTCATTGATGCCTTGCGTGCGCACTTCCCCAAGATCCAGGGGCCGCGCAAGGATGACATCTGCTACGCCACCCAGAACCGCCAGGATGCGGTGCGGGAGATGGCCGGGCTGGTGGACGCCATGCTGGTGGTGGGGTCGCGCAACTCTTCCAACTCCAACCGTCTGCGGGAGCTGGCCGAGAAGGTGGGCGCCAAGGCCTACCTCATCGACGATGCCTCCATGATTGAGCCGCAATGGCTGGACGGGGTTGTCCGTATCGGGGTCACGGCGGGTGCGTCAGCCCCCGATGTGCTGGTTCAGAATGTCATTGCTCGTCTGCGCGAGCTGGGAGGCAAGATAGTGACCGAGCATCCTGGCCGGGAAGAGAATGTGGTGTTTGAAGTGCCGCCCGAGCTTAGAATTATTTGAATGTGGCCAGGATGGCCTGAGAATAAAGAGTTATGTTCCTGATGCCGGATTTGTCGTTGCGACCTATCCGGCATTAGACTATATGAACCGCCAGTCACCAAGGATGGGTTATGATTGGGTTCTATCGAGGCTTTTCTCTCATTGAATTGATGATTGTCGTCGCAATCGTGGCGATTCTTGGCACTATTGCCTATCCCTCCTATCAGCGTTACCTGCTGTCCAGCCACCGAATTGATGCCAAAAAAATGCTGTTGGACGCCGCCAACAGACAAGAAACCTATTTTATGGATTTCAATCGGTATACCTCATCCGCAGCCGACTTGAATATCTCGGAGAACTCCGAATCCGGCTTCTATCACCTGGTCATCTCGGCCGGGGTCAATACATACATCCTGTTTGCCACGGCCTCTGGTGCGCAGGGGTCAGACAGCGACTGCATCATTTTCTCCATCGATCAGGATGGCACCCGGAGTGCCACCCGGCTCGGGGATACTGTCAACAATGCTTGCTGGGACTAGGCGATGAAACCACTGCGCCATCGACACATAAGAGGATTCAGTCTGCTGGAGGTGCTGATTGCGGCCGTGGTGCTCTCCTTCGGCTTGCTGGGATTGGTTGCCATGCAGGTCACCGCCAAGTTTTCCAGCTACGAAGCGCGTCAGCGCACCATCGCCAACTGGCTGGCCAATGATCTGGTGGAACGCGCCAGGATCAACAAAGACAGCTGGGCTGGTCAGGGAACGACAGTGGTATCCGGCAACGCGATCCTGGATATGCCGAGTTGTGCCAACAACAATGGCACCATGTCGGATTGCAGCAGGACAGAGCGGCAGGCACTGGACCTCTTCTACTGGCAGCAGTCCCTGCTGGGAACCGCGGTATCCGGTGCCGCGTCACCTCTGCAATCTCCGGTCGGCTGCGTGATTCGTGGCGCCAACAACAGTTTGACCATAGGGATCTTCTGGCAGGGGCGGGAGTCTTTGTCCGATGGTGCCGGTGCAGTTGCCGCGGTGCGCAACAGTTGTGGGCTGGGCAATGCGGCAGACAGACAGAGGCGTCAGTTCGTACTGACGACCACACTATGAATGCCCGCGGCTTCACCCTGATTGAATGGTTGATTGCCATGTTGATCGGCGTATTTCTGGTCGGTGGCGGCTTGAGCATCTTCGTGGCTTCCCGTGCCACAACGGAGGATGCTTTCGATCAGAGCGAGTTGCAGGAGAACGGGCGTATTGCGATGCGTCTGGTGACCCAGGACCTGAAGTGGGCGGGCTTCTGGGGGGACTACACCGGTTCCCCCATGGCAACGGGGCAAGGCGTGACTCTCAGCAGCGGGTCTGCGGTGCTTTCGGCGAACGATTGTCTGGACAATTTGGGGCGTGGCAGCTTGCCGCCCAGCGTGGGAACAAATCGGGGGGTCTGGGTCGCTCGGGTGGACAACAACAGGGCGATTAACGGGGGGGCTTTTGCCTGTATTCCCGTGACGTCACGTGTTGCCAATACGGATGTCATCAGCATCAAGAGATTGATTGGGCTGCCCCTGGCCGATGCCGCCGCTACTGGCAATCGCTTCTATCTTGCTACTACGACGCAAGCGGCGCTGATGTTCAAAGGGGGAGAAACAGTGCCCACGATGACAGATATGCCGGCTCGTCAGCTCTGGGAATATCAGCACTTTATCTATTATCTCGCTCCCAATGCCGCAGGCAACCCGGAACTGAGAAAGCGTTATCTGACAGCCAATGGGGGCTCGGTTCTGATCGGAGGCCCCATGGCGGAAGGGATTGAGCGCATGACGGTGTTGTTTGGTGTTGACGACACTCCTGTTGCCGATGGGGTTATTGATCGCTATGTTGCGTCTACAAACGTGACCGAGCAGGAATGGAGCGAAGGGCGTGTCGTTGCTGCCCGTGTCTTTATTCTGGTGCGATCATCGCAAGCATCCAGCAGCTATGTGAACAACAACATCTATCAGGTAGGCAGTACCAGCGTATCAGGCAATGGGGATGGGTTTCGTCGTTTGCTGCTGGAGAGCAGCGTGTCGTTACGCAACCCGGTGGTCATGACTGGAGGTGGTTCATGAAATCACAGCATGGCGTAGCCCTGATCGTCGCTCTGATCATCCTGGTACCTCTGACGCTGATCGCCGTGGTGGTGATGCAGTCCTCCGGGCAGGATCTCAAGATGGCAGGTTCTGCGGCCAATTTCAGGCAGGCAGAACACAGACTGGAAGGCATCATCGAAGCGGCTGTACAGAGCAATAACATATCGACGGTGATTGCAGGCATGGGTTCTGCGCTGGGGGCGAGTGCTGCCATCAGTGTCAATAGCAGCAACAATTCAGCCAATGTGGCCCTCACCAATCGCACAGAAACCGTCTGCAAACGCAAGGTGGATGCCAGCAGCAACAATGTGATTCCTGTATGCAAATACGTCGAGCTACAGGCCGGTGTCAATTATGGAAAATATTCTCGCCCGCTGACCTGGACTGCGGGTGTGGAACAGCCACTGCTCACAAAATAGGAGCGAAGGATATGTGGTCACAACGATTCGGTTCAATTTTATGCTGGTGCAGTCTTGTTTTTGGCATGACGTCAACACGAGCCGATGACACCGAGCTTTTTATATACGACTTTAATAAGGCCGGTGATTTCAGACCTAAAGTGCTGCTGATATTTGATAACTCCGGCAGTATGGCTGATACCATGGAACAGATAAAGGAAGCGTACAATCCCGCGACAGTCTATCCAGCGTTGAGCAATGATCCAGACACAAGCAACACGAAACGATATATCTATTTTTCAACCGATGGGAGCATTCCCGCCATTAACAGCAACAAGCGTTTCTCCGACAAATTGAACGCTTGTGCCACCTCCAAGGGGCCTCTTGCAAGTATCGGTTATTTTCAGTCGCAAGTCTGGACTTATGAAGTGACAAGCGGCAGTCCTCCGGGGAGAGGGAGGGGAAGCTGGTATTCAATTAGTGGTTATCAGGAAAACAACATCGACTTGGTCGATTGCAAGCAGGATGTCACCGCAAATAACCCTGCGAACCCATACACAGGCACCTGGAGTGTTGGCACCGGGTATCCGGTCAATAAAACCAGCAATAATCAAGGCTCATGGTTTTATACAGCAGCAACAAGAGATTCTGTTAATGCCAGCAATACAGCCGTAGTGCTTTATTCTGCCAACTATATCAGGTGGTATTACGGGCCTACGGGTTACTCTATAGAATCTCGTCTGCGTATTGCCAAAGATGCAGTCAAAGGATTGATATCATCTGCCCCCGGGGTTGATTTTGGTCTGGCTATTTTCAACAGGAATGACAGTAGCAGTACCAATGGCGGCAGAGTTGTCCGGGATATTCTGGGTAGCGAGATCACGTTGTCAAATGGCAAGACCGGAGAACAAGACCTGCTCGACAGGGTCGAAGGACTGACTGCCAGTACCAACACACCATTATGCGAGACGTTGAGTGAGGCGTATCGCTTCTTCGGGGGACGAAGCGTTGTTTATGGCTTGCAAGGAGGCACGAGAGATACGACCGCCGAAAGCCCAACAGGTACCTATCAAGCCCCCTATGACAACTGCTCAAACAACGGTTACGTCATATACATCACCGATGGAGAGCCGACTCAGGACGGGGATGCCAATACCTTTGTCCAGGGATTGATAAATACATTGTCCAGCGATGAAAAAGCGGCTTATGGCACTACCGTTACTTATGGGTCAGGGAACAGGTCCAGCAGCTATCTGGCCGCATTGGCGGGTTATATGAAACACAAGGATGTGAATGCCGTTTCCCCTGGTACCCAGACAGTCACGACCTTTACCGTCGGGTTTGGTGACGAGGCGATAAGCGGGGCCGGTAATTTGCTTGCTGAAACTGCCCGTCGTGGTGGCGGCGTTTATTATCCGGCAACCAACGCCTCTGCCCTGAGTGATGCGTTGAAGGCATCGCTGCTAGCGATCCTGCGGATCAATACCTCGCTGGTGTCCCCCGCCATTGCCAGCAACAACTTTGACCGGACACGCAGTCTCAACAACATCTATTACGCCATGTTTGAGCCAGATGATGGTCCCAGATGGCGGGGCAATCTGAAAAAACTGATCTTTTCTCCTGACGGTTATGTGGCTGACAGCCGGGGACTGCCTGCTATCAAGTTTGATGGCACCATCATCGACAGTGCCCAGACTTTCTGGTCATCCGGCCGTGACGGGAACGTTGTGGCCGAAGGTGGGGCGCAAGAGATGTTGGCGGGGAAAAGCAACCGCAGCCTCTATGTCATCAACAATGCCCAGAACCGTCTCGATCAGCTGACCAAGGCAAATCTGGTAACGCAGGCTGGCAGTGAAGCCGCGCTCATGACCTTCATGCAGGCAGTTACGACGACTGAACTCGATTCCCTGATCAACTGGACCAAGGGGTTGGATGTCGACGATGAGGACTTTGATACATCAACCCTGATCCGCGCCCATATCATGGGTGACCCCCTGCACTCACGTCCCCTGGTGCTGAACTATGGCCCGCAATCCGGTAACCCGACAGATGCACCGGACTTGCGTATTCTGTTTGGGACCAATGCCGGTTTCCTGCATATGTTCAAGGATATGGGGAGCACCATAGACGAAAGCTGGGCGGCGATACCTTATGAGTTCATGGCCAATCAGAAGGCGCTGCGTCTCAATGCGGAATCAGCCGAACATATCTACGGTGTTGACTCTTCTCCGGTGGCCCTTATCAAAGATGCCAATCGCAACGGGGTGCTGAAATCCTCGGAGAGCGATTTTGTCTGGGTATTCACCGGCTTGAGGAGCGGCGGCAAAGCCTATTATGCATTCAACGTTTCCAGCCCGGATACGCCGACACTGAAATGGCGTCTGAACAGTCTGACGACTGGTTTTGGTGAGCTGGGGCTGACCTGGTCGGTGCCGGAAGTCGCGTTTGTGCCGGGAGTCAGTGATCCCGTGCTTATCTTTGCTGGCGGTTATGACGTGAACAAGAGCGTGCTGGGACTGGGAACCAGTGACAGCATGGGGAGAGGTATCTACATCGTCAATGCCGATACTGGGGCGCTGATATTCAGTGCGACCCCTGCTGCGACTTCAACCAGCAACCTCAGAGTCACGGGGATGACCGACAGTATGCCCGGGTCGGTAGCTACGCTTGACAGCGATGGTGATGGCAAAGTCGATCGCATCTATGTGGGTGATACGGGGGGCAATATCTGGCGCATGGATCTCCCAGGCACCAACAAATCTGACTGGAGCGTCTTCAAATTTGCCAGCCTGGGGTCGGATGTCACTCAAGCAGATGATCGCCGTTTCTTCACCCAGCCTATCGTGGTGCGTACCATCAACAAGCAGGTCACCCGCACCGTTGTGGGGGGGAATGTGGTCTATTCCTATCAGGATCGTCCCTTTGATGCAGTGCTGATTGGGAGTGGAGACCGCAATCGCCCCTCATCGGAAGCGACCGTCCGCAATGGCTATTTCATGTTGCGTGATTATGATGTCGTGCCGCGTGCCGCCAATGCGCAGGCAAGAAGCCCCATCTTGATTACTGACCTTTATGATGTGACCTCTGATCCTTTGTCTGCCCAGACAAACACGGATGGAATATTGGCGACCAAGGCGGGAATTACCACTGCCAAAGGGTGGGTCAATTGGTTGAACGAACCGGGTGAGAAATCCATGGGGGCCGGGGTCGTACTTCAGGGCAAGCTTTACTTCACCTCGTTCCTGCCGCAAGTGCAGTCGTTCCAGCAATGCACCATTCAATCCATCGGGGCTGCACGCCAATACATGGTAGACATGCATTATGGCAGTTCCTTCCGTTATGTGGTTGATCTTGAAGGCAACCAGACACCTGAGCGTTATGTCGAAGTACAGAACAAGGTTGCCGACGATTTGGTGGTGCATGCAGGAGACGATGCCAAGATCCGCATTATTGGAGGCGGTGTCGGGGAAGAGGTCATCCTGAAAGATGAAGGGGATGGTGAGCCTGAGCGTTGTACCGGAGCGGGAGAGTGCAACCAGGGGGCAGAGGAGGCTGAGATGGATATGTCGCCCAAGAAAATTTATCTCTACGAAGGAGAGGCACAATGAAAACACGCAGCGGGGTGTTGGGTTTGTGCCTCTTGTTATCCGGGTCCGTCTTGGCAGATGACATAAAATGTTATGTCGAGCTGGTTAACGGCCAGAAGGTTGTCCTGCACGGTACTGTGGCAGACAACACGCCAAAGGCGGTGCAGGATAAATTCAAACAAAGAGGATACGAGGTGGATGGTGCGGTACAGCCTGTGAAGAAAATCCTGGAATGCCGCACTGCGGAGGAAAATTTCCAGTCAAAAGAGGGTCAGCAACAGGATGCCCGTCAACTGCGATAGCGAAGGACTTCATTCAGAGGCAGATATTTGCCTGGGTAGATTGGGTGGTGCGGCCGGAGGGAGAGATGACCAGATTTATCTGGGCATTTCCTGAACGACACAGCGTGATGGTGGCATTGGTACCCAGGCTGGTGCCATCAGGGCTGAAGGTAGTGGAAGTTCGATTGTTTGCAGCAGTCAGCGAGTCAGATAGCTGAGGGCTTCTTGCCAGAATCTGCTCACCGTTATTGAAAATGTCATTGCCATTACCGTCGACGAACACGAGGAATTGGGTCGGATTAGCGGTGACACAATTGTCACTGGCATTGGCAAGGCACACAGTGACAGATTGCTGGTTGTCGATGGCTTGGCTACGAGCAAAACGCAGATATTTCAAGAGTGTGCGAGATTCAAATTTCAAGGCATTCTCATTGAGCAGGCTCGACATGGCCGGTGCACCAATACCAAGCAAGATGACCCCCAGACTGACGGCGATCATCAGTTCCAGCAGGGTGAATCCTTTCTCGTCCTTGATCATGGCAATATCTCCCTCGATTAGTTACATCTTATCTCCAGACAGCCAGAACACCAGCGCAAAGCCCAAGTGTTGAGCTGGCACAGCCAGCGCCTTTTCTTTATCATTCCCCATCATTTTCGAATTCAAGATGCATCGCCATGGCAAAAGCCCTCTCTCTGATGCTTGCCCAGTTAAATCTGACGGTAGGCGCCATCGAAGATAACTGTGACAAGGTACTGGCGGCAGCAGCCCTGGCCGATCAGCAAGGGGCCGATCTGCTGGTTTGCTCCGAGCTGGCCTTGACAGGATACCCGCCTGAGGATCTGCTGCTGCGCGCCGACCTGATGATCCGGGTCGAGGCTGCGCTGTCCCGCATCGCGGCATGGCAGGGACAATGTGCCATTCTGGTGGGCCATCCCTGGCGCGAAGAGGGGGCGCTTTACAATACGGCGTCTCTCTACGAGCGCGGTCAACTGCGGGCACGTTATTTCAAACAGGACTTGCCCAACTACGGGGTGTTCGACGAGAAGCGCTACTTCACTGCGGCGGCCGATACCTGTGTGGTGCCGTTCCGTGGCCATCAGCTGGGTTTGCTCATCTGCGAAGATCTCTGGCAGCCGGGTCCGGCGCTGGCCGCCAAGGCGGCGGGGGCCGAGCTGCTGCTCACCATCAATGCCTCTCCTTATGATCAGGAAAAACCCTGGATCCGCCGCGAGCTGATGGCGGAGCGCTGCGATCAGACCGGCCTGCCGCTCATCTACCTCAATCAGGTATGCGGCCAGGACGAGCTGATCTTCGACGGCTGCTCCAAGGTGTTCAACAGCCAGGGCGAGCTGACCCACAAGCTGGCACCGTTTGCCGAAGAGCTGGCGCTGGTGCGCTTTGCCGATGGTCAGCCGGTGAAGGAGCGGGAACCCGCTGCGCCGCTGGCGCCGTTGGCCGAGACCTATCAGGCCCTGGTGCTGGCGGTGCGCGACTATGTCACCAAGAACGGTTTTCAGGGCGCCGTGCTGGGCCTCTCCGGCGGCATCGACTCGGCGCTGACCCTGGCGATTGCGGCCGACGCCATCGGGGCGGACAAGGTGCAGGCGGTGATGATGCCGTTCCGCTACACCGCCCAGATGAGCGTGGAGGATGCCAAGGAGCAGGCCGAGCGAATGGGGGTGGAGTTCAACATCATCTCCATCGAACCCATGTTCGAAGGCTTCATGACCCAGCTGGCGCCTCTGTTTGAAGGGACTGCCCGCGACACCACCGAAGAGAACCTGCAGGCCCGCTGCCGCGGCGTGCTCTTGATGGCGCTGTCCAACAAGCGCCGCCGTATCGTGCTGACCACTGGCAACAAGAGCGAGATGGCCGTGGGATACGCCACGCTGTATGGCGACATGGCGGGTGGCTTTGATGTGCTCAAGGACGTCCCCAAGACCCTGGTCTTCAAGCTGTGCGAATATCGCAACAGCGTGGAGTACGTGATCCCGCAGCGGGTCATCGATCGTCCCCCGTCGGCCGAACTGGCACCGGATCAGGTGGACCAGGACAGCCTGCCCCCCTATGACATTCTGGATGCCATCCTCAAGCGCTACGTGGAAGAGGATGCGTCTGTCGCCGACATGGTGGCGGAAGGTTTCGAAGAGGCGGTGGTACGCAAGGTGATCCGCCTGGTGGATCTCAACGAATACAAGCGCCGTCAGGCCGCCGTCGGCCCCCGCATCACTGCTCGCAACTTTGGTAAGGACCGCCGCTATCCCATCACGTCCGGGTTCGGCAAACAGAACTGGTAAGGAGTCACCATGAAGAAGATTGAAGCCATCATCAAACCATTCAAGCTGGACGATGTGCGCGAGGCCCTGGCCGAGATCGGCATCAACGGCATGACAGTGTCCGAGGTCAAGGGGTTCGGCCGTCAGAAGGGCCATACCGAGCTCTATCGCGGTGCCGAGTACATGGTCGACTTCCTGCCCAAGGTCAAGGTGGAGCTGGTGGTGCAGGACGAGGATCTGGATGCCTGCCTGGAAGCCATCCAGAACACAGCGCGTACCGGCAAGATCGGTGATGGCAAGATCTTCGTCTGCGAGGTGGAGCGCGTCATTCGTATTCGTACTGGTGAAGAGAACGAAGACGCGATCTGATGTGGTGGATGTGCCCTGTGATGAACAGCAAGAGTCTGTCGTTCTGATGTCGTTTTACCGTATCGGGGTGGTTGCGGCGTGCCTGATGGCACTCACCGCGTGCAGTACCCGGCCGCCGGCCCAGCCGGAAAACCTGTGCCAGATCTTTCGGGAGAAACCCGAGTGGCACGAGGCGGCGCTCAAGATGAACGAGAAGTGGGGGACACCTGTCCAGGTAGTGATGGCCATGATGTACCAGGAATCTTCCTTCGTGCATGATGCCCAGCCGCCGATGCAGTATTTCCTCTTCATCCCCACCGGGCGGGCCAGTTCAGCCTACGGCTATGCCCAGGTGAAAGACGAAACCTGGGCCGACTACCAGCGGGAAACCGGCAACAGCTGGAGCGATCGCGACGACTTTGCCGACGCCATCGATTTCATGGGCTGGTACACTCACAAGGCACAGCGGCTCAACGGCACGTCCAAGTGGGATGCCTATGGCCAGTATCTCAATTATCACGAAGGCTGGGGGGGCTACCGACGTGGCAGCTACCGCAGCAAGGGATGGCTGATGAAGGTCTCCCGCAAGGTGGAGGCCCGTGCCCAGCGCTACGGTGCCCAGTATCGACAATGCAAGGATCAGCTCTCCAGCGGGGGCTGGTTCTGGTAACCAAATCAGGAGTCAGAAATGCCGTTATTGGACAGTTTTACCGTCGACCATACCCGCATGGCCGCCCCGGCAGTGCGAGTGGCGAAGACCATGCAGACCCCGAACAAGGACACCATCACCGTGTTCGACCTGCGTTTCTGCGTGCCGAACGAGGAGATCCTCTCCGAGCGCGGCATCCATACCCTGGAGCATCTTTTTGCCGGCTTCATGCGTGATCATCTCAATGGGAATGGGGTGGAGATCATCGACATCTCTCCCATGGGTTGCCGCACCGGCTTCTACATGAGCCTGATCGGTGCGCCGGATGAAGCCCGTGTTGGCGCTGCCTGGCAGGCCGCCATGAGCGACGTGCTGACCGTGCAGGATCAGGGCAAGATCCCCGAGCTGAACGAATACCAGTGCGGTACTTACAGCATGCATTCGCTGGAAGAGGCCCATGCCATCGCCCGCCATGTGCTGGAGCGCGGTATCGGTGTCAACCACAATGACGAGCTGGCCCTGCCGGAAGAGAAGCTGAAAAGCCTCTGATCCCGAGAAGGGAAGCATGAAAAAGGCCGGTCAATGACCGGCCTTTTTGCATCTGGTGGGATCAGGAGGGCAGTGGCATCACCCGATTGCGTCCCAGCTCCTTGGCCTTGTAGAGCAGCTTGTCGGTACGCTCGATCAGGGTGTCTGCCGTCTCCTGGGGGATGTATTCCCCCACGCCGAACGAGGCGGTGATGTGATCGATGCGTCGCCCGGATTTGCGATCCAGAATCGACATCCGCTCGATGACGCGACGCAGGCTCTCGGCCATCTGGCGGGTCAGCGCCAGGGCGCGGTTTGGCACCAAGAGGGCAAACTCCTCACCCCCCAGGCGATAGGCGGTTATGCCCTCCTTGCTGGCCTCTCGCAGCCGCTTGCCGACGATGCGCAGCACCTGGTCCCCCAGCAGATGTCCGTATTCGTCGTTGAAGTTCTTGAAGCGATCGATATCGGTCAGGATCAGCGAGAAGGGCTGCTTGCTGCGAATGAGGCTGTCCATCTCGAGATCGAAGGCGCGTCGATTGAGCAGAGACGTAAGCGGGTCCTCGGTGGCCAGCTTTCTCGTCTCGTTCAGGGCCTGTTTCAGCTCCTTTATCTCTTTCTCGGCGCTGCTTAGCTGGTTGCGAAAGTGGAGGGTGGACATGCGTACGTCACGCGACTCGCGCACGAGATCCCGCAGGATCCCCATGGTGTCTTCCAGACTGAGCCCCTCGTCGTCTATCTTGCTCAGCTTGTCGAAACTCTTGTCGAGCATCTCCTGAAACAGCCCGGTATCGGAGATGGCATCCTGCATCGAGTGACTCAGCTCGCTGGCCATGGCCGCCAGGTTGAGTTTCATCGCCTCGATCTGCTGCTCGTCCTGAGCCGCAAGGTGCTGGTGGTAGAGACGCTCACAGGTGGTCAGGGAGAAGGTCCCCTGTTGTTTTATCGCCTGATCGACGGCATGGTTGAGTTCGGGCATGTCGCCGGAGACATAGCTGTACCAAAGGTGATAGTTGTTCGGCGTGGTGGGAATTTGATACTTGATCATCAGGGGAACCGCCTGTTTCAAATAGGCGGCAGATTGGGCGAACGAGTCCTTGCTCATGAGTTCCGAGTCTCACATACCTGCAAACTGTGTCCAGTATGACAGAGAGAATGGCCAAAAGGCAGTCGATGGATGCCATTAGCTCCCCCCTCCGATATAATGTCTGCGTTATTACCTACCCTAAGGCCTGCTTATGTCTCAAAAAGATCCTTTCCTCCAACGCGAGGCCGAAAAATACGAAAACCCCATCGCCAGTCGCGAGATGCTGCTGGAGCTCATCAAGGGCCATGAGAAACCCATGTCCCGGGAAGAGCTGGCCAAGGTCCTCAAGCTGACCGATGAAGAGCCGTTGGAAGCCTTGCGACGTCGTCTGCGCGCCATGGAGCGCGACGGGCAGCTCGTGTTCACCCGCAACCAATGTTACGCCCTGCCGGATCGCCTGAATCTGGTCAAAGGCTATGTGCTTGGCCACAAAGATGGATTCGGTTTTCTGCGCCCCGAGGGTGGTGGAGCGGATCTCTTCCTGAACAACCGCGAGATGCAGCGCCTGATGCATGGCGACTATGCCCTGGTGCAGCCGACCGAGATCGATCGCAAGGGTCGTCAGGAAGCGCGTCTGGTGCGCCTGCTCAAATCCCGCGAGGCGGACATCGTCGGTCGTTACTTCGTCGAGAACGGCGTCGGTTTTGTGGTACCCGATGACAGCCGCATCGGCCAGGACATCATCATCCCGGAAGGGGAGAACAAGGGGGCTCGCCAGAGCCAGGTCGTGGTCGTGCGCATCAACCAGCGCGCCACTGCCCGCTTCAATGCGGTCGGTACCGTCTTGGAAGTCCTGGGTGAGAACATGGCGCCCGGTATGGAGATCGAGATCGCCCTGCGTACCCACGGCATTCCGCACACCTGGCCGGAAGAGGTGACCAAGGAGGTCGCCGGTCTCGGCGAGCAGGTGCCGGAGAAGGCCAAAGAGGGTCGCATCGACCTGCGCGCCCTGCCGCTGGTGACCATCGACGGGGAAGACGCCCGTGACTTCGATGACGCCGTCTTCTGTGAAGCCAAGCGCGGAGGCGGCTGGCGCCTGTGGGTCGCCATCGCGGACGTTTCTGCCTATGTGAAACCGGGCACGGCCCTCGACACCGAAGCCTATCAGCGCGGCAACTCGGTCTATTTCCCCGAGTTCGTGGTGCCCATGCTGCCGGAGGTGCTCTCCAACGGTCTCTGTTCCCTGAACCCGCAGGTCGACCGGCTCTGCATGGTGTGCGAGATGACCATCTCCGCCGCCGGCCGCATGTCCGGCTACAAGTTCTACGAAGCGGTAATGAACTCCCACGCTCGCCTGACCTACACCAAGGTAGCGGCGATCCTGGACGGGGATCCCAAGCTGCGTCAGCAGTATGATCCGCTGGTGGGCCACATCGAAGAGCTGAGCAACCTCTACAAGGCGCTCAAGCATGCTCGCCATCAACGCGGTGCGGTGGAGTTCGAAAGCGAGGAGACCCGCTTTATCTTCAACGCCCAGCGCAAGATCGACCGTATCGTACCGCTGGTGCGCAATGACGCCCACAAGATCATCGAAGAGTGCATGATCCAGGCGAACGTGGCTGCCGCCCGCTACATCGAGAAGAACGAGGCCGCCGCCCTGTTCCGGGTGCACGACCGCCCGGGCGAGGAGCGTCTCACCGGCTTCCGCGACTTCCTGGCCGAACTGGGTCTGGAGCTCAAGGGGGGCCTGGAGCCCGAGCCGAAGGACTTTGCCGACCTGGCCGCCAAATTCGAAGGGCGCCCGGATGCGGAACTGCTCTCCACCATGCTGCTGCGCTCCATGCGTCAGGCCATCTATCAGGCCGACAACATCGGTCACTTCGGTCTGGCCCTGAAGTCCTACGCTCACTTCACCTCGCCAATCCGTCGCTACCCGGATCTCATCCTGCACCGGGCGATCAAGTACCAGACCGCCAAGGAGCAGCAGGGCAACCTGCGCCACAAGTGGACCCCGAGCGGTGGCTACCACTACCAGCTGGAAGAAGTGGACCCGATGGGCGAGCACTGCTCCATGACGGAGCGCCGTGCCGATGATGCCACCCGCGACGTGGCAGACTGGCTCAAGTGCGAGTACATGCTGGATCACGTGGGTGACGAGTTTGACGGCGTCATCGCCAGCGTCACCGGTTTTGGCTTCTTCGTGCGTCTGGCGGAGATCCACATCGACGGTCTGGTGCACGTCAGCACCCTCACCAACGACTACTACCAGTTCGACCCGCTGCACCAGCAGCTGATCGGCGAGAACTTCCGCCGTCGCTACCGTCTGGGTGACAAGGTGCGGGTCAAGGTGATGGGCGTGAACCTGGACGATCGCAAGATCGACTTCGTCATGGTGGAAGAGCCCCTCAAGGCCACCGGCAAGAACGCCAAGGAGATGGCGCGCAAGCAGGCCGAGATCAAGAAAGAGAAGGCCAAGAGCGCCCAGCGCCACGAGAAACGCAAAGAGGGCAAGGAGAGCGGCAAATCCGACAAGGGTGGCCGTGCCAAGCCCAGCAACAGACGACCGAGCAAAAAGGCTCGCGACAAGGCCAAGAGCACTAAATGAGTACTGAACTGATCTACGGCATTCACGCCGTCTCCGCGCTGCTGGAGCGCACCCCCGAGCGCTTCATCGAGGTGTGGGCTCTCAAGGGCCGCGATGACGAGCGGCTGCATCCCCTGCTGGCCGAGCTGGAGTCCCTCGGTATCAGGGTGCAGAGCGTGAACCGCAAGACGCTGGATGACAAGGCGGAAGGCAACAATCACCAGGGCATCATGGCCAAGGTGATTGAAGCGCCCAAGCTGGCCGAGCACGACCTGGCCAGTCTGCTGGACGATCTGGCGGCGCAAGAGACAGCGCCCTTCCTGCTGGTACTGGACGGGGTGACCGATCCGCACAATCTCGGCGCCTGTCTGCGCAGTGCCGATGCGGCCGGGGTACATGCGGTGATCGTGCCGCGGGACAAGGCCACAGGCCTCACGTCCGTGGTGCGCAAGGTCGCCTGTGGCGCTGCCGAAGTGGTGCCGCTCATCCAGGTCACCAACCTGGCCCGCAGCCTGCGCGAGCTGCAGGAGCGCGGCGTCTGGATCGTGGGTACCGCCGGTGAGGCGGATCACGATCTCTATCAGGCCAAACTCACCGGCCCCATGGCGCTGGTGATGGGGGCCGAAGGCAAGGGGATGCGCCGCCTGACCCGCGAACATTGCGACGAGCTGGTGAGCATCCCGATGGCGGGGGCAGTATCCAGCCTCAACGTCTCGGTGGCGAGCGGTGTCTGCCTGTTCGAAGCCGTGCGCCAGCGCCGCGTCTGACAAGACGATGACCGACAGACCCCCCTTTGTCTGGGAACGGGTTGCAGATGAGCAGGAGGCCGAGCGCCTCCTCTCTTTTGTCCGCTCCCTGACCTTGCCCCCTCGCACCTGCCTCTGGCATGCCGGCGACAGTCCGGCTCTGCTGGTCAGAGTGGAGGAGGGGTTGCTGCGGGCCAGGGTGGTGCTGGCGGATGGCCGCGAGTACATCAAGGAGTTCTATTGGGAGGGGGACGAGTTTCTCGACTTCCACCACCTGCTCAGTGGTGAGCCCGCCCGCTACAGCGTGGAGGCGCTGGAGCCTTGCCGGCTGCAGCTTCTTCCGCTGGCGGATCTGCGCCGACTCCCTTGCTGGCCCGCCTGGTATCACCATCTCCTTGAAGTGCAACTGCGCATCAAGGAGGAGAAAGAGTTGTTGCTGCTGACCGGGGGCCCAGAGGCGCGGTATCAGCATTTTCTGCGAAGCTTCCCCGTGCTGGATGCCAGGGTTCCGGATCACCAGATTGCCGCCTATCTGGGGATCACCCCCATCAGCCTGAGCCGCATCCGCAGGCGGCTGAAAACGCGCGATCAGGGTTGAGCCAGAAGGGATTGCCGATGAACCTGGGCAGAGATCGGCTCTTTGCCGGCCATGTCCGCATTGGATGAGAAGGGGGGCAACTTAACCAAGGTTAATGCCCCTCGTCGGGAGCAAGATTATGCTGTCAGACCCCATTAAACAGGAGTCATTCATGAACTGGAGTATGAAATCCTGGTCCGAGCTGACCACGGATGAATTGTATGAGCTGCTTGCCCTGCGCGCCGAGGTGTTCGTGGTGGAGCAGACCTGTCCCTTCCAGGATCTGGACGGGCTGGATCGCCGTGACGGCGTGCTGCATCTGCTCGGTCGTGAGGGGGATCACCTGGCGGCCTATGCCCGCATCATGGCGCCCGGCATTGGTGATGACAGCGGCGCCGCCATCGGCCGCGTGGTCACCTCTCCCACGTCGCGGGGGGGCGGACTGGGTCACCGCCTGCTGGCGCAAGCGGTCAGAGAGTGCGAGGCACGCTGGCCTGCACACAGCATCTGGCTCGGTGCACAGGCCCACCTGCAAGGTTTTTACGGTCAGCATGGTTTCGTGGCCGAAGGGGAAGGGTATCTGGAAGATGACATCCCTCACATGGGGATGCGAAGGGAGCCTGCCTGACATCGTCAGGCGCCAGGAAAGGGGCAAGTGGCCCCTCACCCGTGGTGCATCGCATGGTTTTTTGCTACCCCGTGGCCATGTGGTCGTCAGCCCGAGGTGAGATACCGCCGCGCTGATCTGCCTGCGGTCTCTCTGTCGGGACACCGCCCCGGTCAGGGCGGCACGGCATAAGGAAGGCTGGAGTGGTTCAGGGGGTGACCCGGGTGGTGAGGGTAAATCCCACTTCACTGGAGGCCAGCGTCACCTGAACCTGGCCCAACTCGGTCAGACTGCCCACATGGGTGCCGCCACAGGGAATGGTGATCTCCCGACCGTCCAGCATGCCATGCCAGTAGCGGGAATCGATGATGGCATCACCGGCCCGGCTGCGGCGGATCTCGCCTCCCTCTTTGAGCCAGCGCATCAGCTGCTCGTTGACCTGGATCGCTATCCTGTCGAGGTCGGCCAGCAGTGCCTCGCTGTTAATTCCCTTTTTTCGAAGGCTCTTGCCGATCCGGTACTGCTCCTTTGATCCTCTGGGCTCGACCCGGGAGAGCTGGATGGCGAGGCGGTCGAAATCCGGCTGCCCGAGAGCGTCAAGCTCGCTTGTCTCCTTTCGCCAATAGGGCGTGAGCGCCCGATTGAGGGCCAGTGCCACCAGGTGGCAGGCGCTGTGGCCCAGGCTCAGGGCATGGCGTGCCTCGGCATCCACTGTCAGTTCCACAGGCGAGCCAATGGCAAGGTGATGGGAACCGGCGAGGGGATGCACCACCACGAAAGCCCACCCATCCGCCCCTCGCGTGACCGGAATCTCCGTATCCACGAACAGCTCGCCCTCGGGACTGATGGCGCCCATGCGGCAGGGGCCCACGGCCGCTTCCCCCCCTTCCCAGCGCACAGTGCCCACGTCACCGGGTTGATCGGGCCAGAGGTGGCTCTGGGGATGAAAGGGGGTGAGGTCGGTGACCAGCAGGGTCGGATCCCCCTGTTTGCAACAGACGACGCTGGCCTGTTCCTGATGGTGGCCCAGTACGAAGCTGGCTCGGGTATGTTCCATGGCAGGGCTCCCGCAACGAGATGATGAGAAGGGAAAGGGGCAGCATACGCGAAAGTGCGAAGAGGCTCATCAACCCGGGTCAATGAGCCTCAAGATGGCGTTAGAGGGTGGTGACCAGCAGATAGGCATTGAGGCCGATCACCAGGGCGACGATGAGGCGCCCCACGGCCTGGGTGACGGGGTGATTGCGATGTGCTCCCATCAGGGCGCGATCACCGGTCAGGATCAGCAGCGGAATGAGAGCGAGGGCGATGCCGAAGCTCAGCACTACCTGGCTCAGTACCAGAATTTCCGTGGTGTTGAGGCCCATGGCGATCACCACGAAGGCGGGAGCCATGGTGATGGCTCGGCGCAGCCAGAGCGGAATGGTGAAGCGCACGAAGCCCTGCATCACCACTTGCCCCGCCAGCGTTCCCACCACGGTGGAGGAGATGCCGGAGGCGACCAGGGAGAGGCCGAACAGGGTGGCGGCTGCCGGGCCCAGCAGGGGCGTGAGGGTCTGGTAGGCCGTTTCCAGCTCGGCCACCTGCTGATTGCCGGAGCTGTGGAAGGCGGCCGCCGCCATGGCCATCATGGCCAGGTTGACGAAGCCGGCGATGGTCATGGCGATGGCCACGTCGACCCGGGTGCTGTGCAGTCGCTGGGTCACCGTGCCCTGCTCCTGGGTATGCTGGGTCAGGGCCGAGTGCAGGTAGATGACATGGGGCATCACGGTGGCACCAAGCACGCCGGCGGCAAGATAGACAGCATCACCATTGGGGAGGCCGGGGAAGAGTGCCCCTTCCAGCAGACTCGGCAGGTGGGGGCGCGAGAAGATCAGCTCGACGATGTAGGCGGCGGCCACGAACAGCAGCAGGCCGCCCACCACGAACTCCAGCGGCTTCTGGCCGCGGGATTGAAGCATCAGGATCCCCCAGGTGACCACGGCGGTGATGCAGGCCCCTTCCAGCAGGGTGATACCGAGCAGCAGTTTGAAGCCGACCGCAGCGCCGATGAACTCGGCGAGATCGGTGGCCATGGCGATGATTTCGGCCTGCACCCAATAGGCCCAGACTGCGGGCCTGGGCAGACGATCACGAATGTGTTCCGCCAGGTTCTTGCCAGTGACGATACCGAGCTTGGCCGAGAGGGTCTGCACCAGCATGGCCATCAGGTTGGCCCACACCACTACCCACAGCAGTTGATAGCCGAAGGTGGAGCCGGCCTGGATATTGGTCGCAAAATTGCCCGGGTCGATATAACCGATGGCGGCGATGAAGGCGGGGCCGAGCAGGGTCAGCTTGAATTTGCGGGCCGGGATGGCCGTGGTGAGCGCAGGTTGCATACTGTCATCCTCCGTGGGGATATGAGGAGAGTATGGATCTAAATGATAATTGTTATCAATTAAAGTTTTGTATCGGGCTCATCGAGAAAAACATCTCGCTTCGCCAGTTGCAGTGGGAGAGGTGATTTCGTACAATACGCCGCCCTAGAAAGCAGCGTCTAAACATCACTATGTTCCTTGCCTCCGAGGTCTGGCTGCACCTGGGCGGAGGCTGAATTAATCCGTAAGGAGCTAAAATGCGTCATTACGAAATCGTCTTCATGGTTCATCCGGACCAGAGCGAGCAAGTACCTGGCATGATCGAGCGTTACACCGGCGCTATCACCACCGCTGGTGGTACCATTCATCGCCTGGAAGATTGGGGCCGTCGTCAACTGGCTTACCCGATCGACAAGCTGCACAAGGCTCACTACGTTCTGATGAACGTAGAAGCTGAACAGGCCGTTATCGATGAGCTGGAAACCAACTTCCGCTTCAACGATGCCGTTATCCGCAACATGATCATGCGCACCAAGCACGCCGTGACTGAAGTTTCTCCGATGGCCAAGGCCAAGGAAGAGCGCTTCACCCGTCGTGACGACGAGCGTCGCGAAGATGCTGTTGAAGCGTCTTCCGAAGAGTAATTCTTAGATCACCGCATTAGAGGATAAAGGCCATGGCACGTTATTTCCGTCGTCGTAAGTTCTGCCGCTTCACCGCCGAGAACGTTACCGAGATCGACTACAAAGATATCGTTACTCTGAAAAACTACGTCACTGAATCTGGCAAGATCGTACCGAGCCGTATCACCGGTACCCGCGCCAAGTATCAGCGTCAGCTGGCACGCGCCATCAAGCGTGCTCGTTACCTGGCTCTGCTGCCGTACACCGATCTGCACAACAAGTAAGAATCGGCCCGGCGCTTACGCCTAACTCAACGAAATTTATAGAGGAAAGGTAATGCAAGTTATCCTGCTCGATAAGATCGCCAAACTGGGCGGTCTGGGTGACCAAGTTTCCGTAAAAGCTGGTTATGCCCGTAACTACCTGATCCCGCAAGGCAAAGCTGTTATGGCCACCAAGGCCAACATCGAAGCCTTCGGTGCTCGTCGCGCTGAGCTGGAAGCCAAACTGGCTGCCAACAAGGCTGCTGCCGAAGAGCGCGCTGCCAAGCTGGGTGAGCTGGCTGCCGTTGTCATCGCCTCCAAGTCTGGCGACGAAGGCAAGCTGTTCGGTTCCATCGGTACCCGTGATGTGGCTGAAGCCATCACTGCTGCCGGCGTAGCCGTTGCCAAGAGCGAAGTCCGCATGGGCAACGTTCTGCGTAACACCGGTGAGTACGAAGTTGTTGTTCAGCTGCACGCTGACGTCAAAGCAACCGTACAAATCCAGGTTGTTGCTCTGTAATAGCGTTCCGCTCTTGCAGAAAAACCCGCGCACATGCGCGGGTTTTTTATTTTCAGATCAAGGGGTAAAGTGAAGATCTGTTCCTCTGGAGGAGAACCTTTATGGCTGCCTGGGTTGAAGGTCGGGTCATCGAGCGCATCGAGTGGACACCCACCCTGCTCTCACTGCGTGTGGAGGCGGAACTTGCCCCCTACAAGGCGGGTCAATTCACCAAGCTGGCCCTGGAGCAGGGCGAGCGTCGCGTCCAGCGTGCCTATTCCTTCGTCAATCCTCCCGGCACGCCCTATCACGAATTCTATCTGGTGGAGATCCCCGGCGGTGAACTGAGCCCCTCTCTCGGTTCCCTGCAGGTGGGCGACAGCCTGCTGGTGCAGTCCCAGGCCACCGGTTTCCTGACCCTGGATGAGATTCCCCCGGGACGGGATCTCTGGCTGCTCTCAACCGGCACCGCCATCGGCCCCTTCCTCGCCATGCTGGCTGAGGGACAGGTCTTCGACCGCTTCGAGCATCTGGTGCTGGTACACGGGGTGAGAAAAGGGGAAGAGCTCAGCTATCAGCCGCTTATCGCCAGTTTTGCCGAGCAGCATGGCGAGCGTTTTCGCTATGTTCCCTTCGTCAGTCGTGAGACCTGGCCGGGGGCGATGGCAGGGCGTATCCCGGCAGCCATCGTCGATGGCAGCTTGCAGGCAAGGGTGGGGCTGAACTTCTCCCCCGAGTTGAGCCAAGTGATGATCTGCGGCAACCCCGCCATGGTGAAAGAGACTCAGCAGACCCTGCTCGGGCTGGGGCTTGCCAAGAACCTGCGTCGCGCCCCCGGCAATATCAGCATGGAAAACTACTGGTAGGGGACATGACTCCAGGGGCCACAGGCCCCTCAACCATGTCCATGGGCATGCTGGTCAGTGTTTTTGGTGGCCGTTGCCGCCGTGCTTGTTCCTGGGCTTGTCATGGCCCTGACCCGGGTTGTTGCCACTGTGAATGCTGCGGTTGTAATGGTCGCGGTATTTTCCATCCATGTTGTCGCAGTTGAGCTGGATACGGCTGGTCCGGGTGCTGACATCCAGGCAGTTGTGCTGCCACCACTCGTACTCCTTGTCGTCCCAATCCAGGCTTACCCGGCCCTGGTCGGTGGAGATCCGGATGTCGTCATCGTGTTTGGAAGGGGGTGCAGCAAAGGCCATTTCCTGAACCAGAAGCAGGGAGAGCAGCAGTGCGCCGCGGGAAGTCATGGTCATGTGGGTCATCGCATCAAGGCTCCTGTCAGGGGGATCATTGATCCGGTTGCGTGCTGATCTGGTTGGTGCTGGGGGGCTGGTTGCGCTGCGTCTCGTCCTCCAGATTGAGGTTGATCCTCTTGCAGTCGGCGGCGGCCGTGTCACCGCTCCCGAGATCGAAGCAGTTGCTCTGGGACCAGTCAAACTGCGTGTCATTCCAGTCCAGATTGAAGGTCAGCGCATCCACGGAGAAGGTCTGGCTCCCTTCGTCCTGTGCCAGGGCGCTACCGGTGATCAGAAAAAGAGAGAGCAACAAAGCCGTCGTTCTGTTCATGATGTCCTCGAGTCGTGTTCGGTGGAAATGAGTGTAATGCGGCGGGCTTAACCCGAGCATAACCGCAGATGTCCTTCAGGTACGGGGTCGATTGTAGTGTTTTTCTGCTGCCGATTTGCACGTTTTGGTCGCACTCTGGGCAGCTGATCGTCCATGGGCGGGAATTCGGGGATTTGCCCTTCTCTCCGGGGGAGTGGCGACTATAATCGGCAGCCAACTTTTCCTGCAGATGTTTCCCGCTTCATCATGACTACACAGGCTTGCGCCGCATTGCGTTACCCCAAGGGATGGTTCGCCCTCACGACTGTCTACAGTTTTACCGGGCTGGCCATTCTGGCTTCCATCGTCTTCTCCCTGCTGCTGTTTCTCTCCATCGACGAAAACCCCCTGATGAAGTGGCTGTTCGGCGGGCTGGCCATCATCTTCGAGCTGGGCAAGTTCTATGTCTGGTACGAGTACGGCGAGTGCAAGGCGAGGCGGGATCTGGGCGGCGCCTTCTGGTCGCTGCTGTTCTACAGCGTGCTGGCCGCCATCTCCATCGGGGGCAGTATCGGCGGCATCAACAGCGCCACCAACACCATCCTGAGCCAGCAGGCGCGTCACGAGCGGGAGATAGCCCGTTTCGACGAGCAGATAGCCAGCATAGAGCGGCAGATCCAGCTCAACGAAGAGGCGGCCCGCAAATACATCGAGATGGCGCGTATCTCGAGCGGCGTCAGCGGTCTGCAGCAGGCCAACACCAAGCTCAGGCTGCGTCAGGACGAGCTGCGCCAGGAGCGGGACGCCAAGCCGCTGGGGGAGCAGTCCTCCATGCTGGGGCTGATGAGCAGTCTGGCGGACGGGGTGGGCATGAGCATCGGCCAGGTGCAGTTCCTGCTGGTCTGCTTCCTGTCTATCCTGCTCGATGCGTTTGGTGCCTTTTTCGTCAGCCTGATCGGTGAGGAGAACCGCTTCCGCCGTCAATGGATGTGGCAACGGGAGAAGGCGCAAGCCGAGGCCCGGGTCGCAGTGCCGACCCCGGAGCCGCCAGCCATCAGCAGACCCATGCCCGAGCCAGCCGTGGTCGCCCAGGTGCGCGGCGCGCTGGAGAGCGGCGAGCTCAAATGCAGCAAACGCAAGGTGGCAGAGGCATTGTCACTGTCTCTGGAGGAGGTGGACCGGGTGTTCCAGCATCTGTTGGCGCAGGGCGTGCTGGGGCAGGGCAGCAATCGTCACTACCATCTTCGTGCCGAGCAGGGGTGATCCGGCTCAGTCGAACCAGATAAGATCCTCATAGGGCTGCTGTCTGAGAGAGGCGAGGCGGCTATCCAGGTTGCCTGCATGGATTTCTAGTCGGTGCCCGTCGGGATCCAGCAGATAGAGTGAATCCCCTTCACTGCTGTTCTTCTTCCACTCCACGACGCCCGCCGCGCGCAGACGGGCGCAGAAGGCTGGAAACTGTTCAGGCGAGATGCCAAACGCGACATGGCTGTAATCTCTGGCCGGTTGGGGAGGATCGCAGGAGAGACAGAGCCAGAGATCGCCGAGGGTGAGATAGGCTCCCCGTGCCCATCTCACCCTGGGGCGACATCCCAGCAAGTCGACATAAAAGGCAACGCTGCTGTCGAGATCGCCGGTTGCCAGCGTGAGATGGTTCAGTCCATGCAGCATCTTCTCTTCTTCCCCCTTGTCCCCGAACCCTAGTGAGTGAGCACCATCATCAGGCTGAGGAAGGCGGCAAGCCCGCCGCCGATGCCGATGATCCAGTAAAAGCCCTTGGCCCCCTGTTTGAGCGGAATGCGGAAGTAGAGCAGAAACGCCCACCACCCCAGGGCCAGCAACAGAGGAATAAGAAACATTCGAGCCATGGTGTCCTCGCTGTTATTCTGTTGACCCTTGATCAATCAACAGGATGGATTGTGCAATGACGCAGTTACAGATTACCGCATTCGGCGACCCCTCGGTACTCAGGCTCAACCCTTCCCTGGACAAGGTGCCCGCGGAGGGAGAGGTCCGGGTGCGCATCTGCTTTGCGGGGGTCAACCCCATCGATGCCAAGACCCGGGCCGGTCTCGGCTGGGCGGCCGCCCAGAACAAGGACAACCTGCCCTGGACGCCGGGTTATGACGTCTCCGGCGTGGTGGAAAAGGTGGGGCCCGGCGTGACCTCCCTGGCCGAGGGGGATCAGGTGTGCGGCATGGTGGGTTTCCCCCTCGCCGCCGGTGCATATGCCGAATCCGTGGTGGCCCGCGAGGAGGAGCTAGTCAAGCTCGATGGGGTGAGCCTCAGGCAGGGAGCGGCCCTACCGCTGGCGGGTCTCACCGCCTGGCAGGGGCTGCTGGAGCACGGTGGCCTGCAGTCGGGGCAGCGGGTACTGATCCTGGCCGGTGCCGGTGGCGTCGGCCACCTGGCGGTGCAGTTTGCCGCCGCCTATGGTGCCCACGTGGTTGCCACGGCAAGTGGCGACAATCACAGCTTCCTTCATAGTCTCGGGGCGAGCCGGATGGTGGATTACCACCAGGCCGGGTGGTGCACCGAGGCGATCACCGATGGTCCGTTCGATCTGGTGCTGGATCTGGTGGGGGGCGAGAGCGGCAAGGCGGCGCTGGCCTGCGTCAAGCCGGGCGGCCGTCTGGTGACGGTCCCCACCATCACGGCCCAGCAGATCAAGGACGCGGGGGCCGAGCTCGGCGTCGAGGTTGTCGGCATGCTGGTCCATCCCGATCGAACGCAGCTGACCCAGATGCTGACGCTGCTTCGCCAGGGGGAGGTGAAGATCACTGTCTCCGGTGAATACACGCTGGCAGAAGGGGCGCTGGCCCATCAGGCCATCGAGCAGGGCCATGTGCGCGGCAAGCTGTTGCTGCACATGTCCGCCGCAGACGGCCAGCCCGGATGATAGACTTCACCGGGATGGGGCTGGGAGGGCTGTTTCTGAGCGCCTTCACCTCCGCCACCCTGTTGCCCGGCAGCTCGGAAGTGCTGCTGGGCGCCATGGCGGTCAAGGGGGAGTGGAGCATGACCAGCCTGCTTTTCTGGGCGACGCTGGGCAATACCCTGGGTTCCATGACCACCTGGTGGCTCGGCTGGCTCGCCACCCACAAGAAAAAACCGGAAGATTTTCAAGGCCGTGGGGAACAAAAAGCCCTTGGTTGGCTCAAACGTCATGGCCACTGGTGTCTGCTGCTTGCCTGGACGCCTGTGGTCGGCGATGGTCTCTGTCTGCTGGCTGGTTGGCTGCGCCTCTCCTTCTGGCGCTCCCTCATCTTGATCGGGCTCGGCAAATTGCTTCGTTATGCCCTGGTGTTTCTGCTGGCCAGTCAGATCTTCTAGCCCTTTTGTCACTCACGAGGTACCCGTGAACAAACTCATTCCATTAAGCATGCTGCTGGGCTTCTCCCTTCCCGTGCTGGCGGCCCCGACCCTGGTGTCCGAGCAGGTCAAACAAGAGGGCAAGCTCGGCATCCCCTACCAGATGTACAAGCTGGACAACGGTTTGACCGTGATCCTGGCCCCCGACCACTCCGATCCCCTGGTGCATCTGGACGTCACCTATCACGTCGGCTCCTCCCGGGAAACCGTGGGCAAGTCGGGCTTTGCCCACTTCTTCGAGCACATGATGTTCCAGGGCTCCAAGCACGTTGGTGATCAGGAACACATGCGGATCATCAACGAGGCGGGCGGTGACATGAACGGCACCACCAACAAGGACCGCACCAACTACTACGAAACCGTGCCGGCCAATCAACTGGAGAAGGTGCTCTGGCTGGAGGCGGATCGCATGGGCTTCCTGCTCGATGCGGTGAGCCAGAAGAAGTTCGAGATCCAGCGCGCCACCGTCAAGAACGAACGGGCCCAGCGCATCGACAACCAGCCTTATGGCCTGGTGGGCGAGCGTGTGGGGGAGGCACTCTATCCGCGCACCCACCCCTACTCCTGGCAACCCATCGGTTATGTGGAGGATCTCGACCGGGTCGACGTCAACGACCTCAAGCAGTTCTTCCTGCGCTGGTACGGTCCCAACAACGCGACTCTGACCCTGGGCGGCGACTTTGATACCAAGCAGGCGCTGGCCTGGATTGAGCAGTACTTCGGTTCCATCCCGCGCGGTCCGGACGTGGCCGAACCGACGCCTCAGCCTGCCACCCTGCCGGCTACCCGCTACGTGACGCTGGAAGACAAGGTGCATCTGCCGCTCCTGTATATCAGCTACCCGACCGTCTCCCTGGGTGACCCGCAGGAGCCGGCGCTGGACATCTTTGCCGATGTGCTGGGGGGCTCTGCCAGCTCCATGCTCTACCAGTCCCTGGTGAAAACCGGCAAGGCCATCGAGGCGGGTGCCTCCCACTCCTGCGAAGAGCTTGCCTGCACCCTGACGGTCTATGCCTACCCCAATCCGGCGGCGGATGGCAGCCTCAAGACCCTCAAGGGCGAGGTGGACAAGGTGATCGGCGAGTTTGCCCAGCGCGGCATCAAGCCCGCGGATCTGGAGAAGGCCATCAGCAGCTATCGCGCGTCCGCCATCTGGGGACTCGACAGCATCGAGGGCAAGGTAAGCCAGCTTGCCATGGGGCAGGTGCTGGCCCGGGATCCCGACTATGTGTTCAAGAATCTGGATGCCATCGCCCGGGTCAAGGGGTCTGACGTCAAGGCTGCCTACGACAAGTTCATCCAGAACAAGCCTGCCGTGGTGCTGAGCGTGGTGCCCAAGGGCAAGAGCGACTGGCAGGCCGCGACCCCGAACTTCACTCCCGCCAAGCGGGAGCTGCCGGATTACAGCAAGCATGACAAGGTGCTGGCCGAGCGGCCGGTGAAAGATGACTTCGATCGCAGCGTGCAGCCCAAGGCGGCCGATGCGGTGAGCGTCAAGGTCCCCGCCATCTGGCGTGGCAAGCTCGGCAAGGGGATCGAGATCATCGGCACCCACAGCGACGAGATCCCGGCCGTCTCCATCATGATCGCCCTGCCGGGTGGCATCCGGGCCGAAGGCAAGGGAGAGCTGGGGCTGGCCAGCCTCACCGCCGCCATGCTGGAGCAGGGGACGATGCGCCTCTCCGAGGCCGAGCTGAGCGACGAGCTGCAAAAACTCGGCGCCAGCATCAGCGTCTCCAGCGCCCAGTACAACAACCTCATCACCATCAGCAGTCTGGCGGACAAGCTGCCCGAAACCCTGGCGCTGGTGCGGGAAGTGCTGCTGCAACCCGGCCTGCGGGAAGCGGACTTCGAGCGGCTCAAGACCCAGATGCTGCAAGGCATGAAACAGAGCGAGCAGCAACCCGAGTGGCTGGCGGGTCAGGCGTTCCGCGAACTGGTCTATGGCAAGCAGAACCGCCTCGGCCAACCCTCTGACGGGGTGCTGGCGGACGTGGAGAAGCTGACCCTGGCGGATGTGAAGCGCTTCTATGAGGCTTATTACAATCCGACCAATGCCAAGGTGGTGGTGACAGGTGATGTGACCGCCCAGCAGGTGGAATCCGGTCTCGCCTTCCTGACCCAGTGGCAGGGGGCCGCCCCGACCCTGGGGGATCTCAAGCCCGGGGGAGAGCAGGCCAAGCCAGGCATCTATCTGGTGGACAAGCCGGGGGCCCCCCAGTCGGTGATCCGCATCGGCCGCCGCGCCATGCCGTTTGACACCACGGGAGACTATTTCATCGCCAACCTGATGAACTTCAACCTGGGTGGCAACTTCAACAGCCGCATCAACCTTAACCTGCGGGAAGACAAGGGCTACACCTATGGTGCCAGCTCGGGCTTCCAGGCCAACCGCGAGGCGGGTATCTTCGCGACCGGCGCCAATGTGCGCACCGATGCGACCGTGGATGCCATCCGCCAGTTCCTCAAGGAGATGGACGGCTACCGCAAGAGCGGGCCGACCCCGGTGGAGCTGGCCTACATGCGCAGCGCCGTCTCCCAGCAGGATGCGCTCTCCTACGAGACCCTGGGGCAGAAGGCTGGCTTCCTGCTGCAGATGATCATGTACGACCTGAAGCCGGACTATGTGCAGGCCCAGAACAACCTGATCAAAACAGTGTCACCCGAGACGCTGAAGGCCAGTGCAGCCCGCTGGCTGGATCCGGCCGAGATGGTGATTGTGGTGGTGGGAGACAAGCAAAAGCTTGAAAAACCCCTGAGTGAGCTTCATCTTCCCATCTATCCACTGCAACTGCCCTGAGGGGCGTCGCAACAATAAGTGCCGCCCCGGGTGGGGCGGCCACACATGAGCCGTGAATATGACTACTACTAGCTTGTCGCTCACCGAGTTGCTGGCTGCGCTGGGCACCCCGGAACGGGTGACCGCCCTCAAGGGGATCCGGCGCGGGATCGAGCGCGAATGTCTGCGCATCACCCCCGAAGGGACCCTGGCCCAGACCGATCACCCCAGAAGCCTGGGGTCGGCCCTGACCCATGCCAACATCACCACCGATTACTCCGAGAGCCTGCTGGAGTTCATCACGCCGGCCACCGACTCCATCGAGAGCCTGATCGAGCAGCTCGGCGACATTCACCGCCACACCATTCATCATCTGGGAGAGGAGCGGATCTGGCCCCTCTCCATGCCCTGCTTCGTCGGTGACGAGGAGAGCATCCGCCTGGCCCAGTACGGCAGCTCCAACATCGGGCGGATGAAGACCCTCTATCGCCAGGGTCTGAAGAACCGCTACGGCAGCCTGATGCAGGTGATCGCCGGGGTGCACTTCAACTTCTCCATGCCGGACAGCTTCTGGTGCGAGTGGCAGGATCTGGTGGGAGAGGGCTGCTGCAGCCAGCGCTTCATCTCCGACAAGTACATGGGGCTTATTCGCAACGTCTACCGCTTCGGCTGGCTGGTGCCCTATTTGTTCGGCGCGTCTCCTGCCATCTGCGACTCCTTCCTCAAGGGGCGCAAGAGCAGCCTGCCGTTCCAGAAAACCGGCAAGGGCACCCTTTACCTGCCCTATGCCACGGCTCTGCGCCTGTCCGATCTCGGTTACACCAACAGCGCCCAGGCGGGGCTCAAGATCAGTCATGACAGCCTGCCGGCCTATGTGAGCAGTCTGCGCCGGGCCATCAACACCCATGATCCCGACTTCGCCAGGATAGGGGTCAAGGTGAACGGCGAGTACCGCCAGCTCAACGACAACGTGCTGCAGCTGGAGAACGAGCTCTACGCGCCGATCCGCCCCAAGCGCACCCCCCGCAGCGGCGAGAAGCCCTCGGATGCGCTGGAGCAGCGCGGCATCGAATACATCGAGCTGCGCACGGTGGACGTCAATCCTTTCACCCCGTTCGGTATCGAGGTGGATCAGATCCGCTTCTTCGATCTCTTCCTGGTCTGGTGCCTGTTGCGCCCGTCCCCCGTGCTCTCGGATGACGAGGTTGCCCGCAACCGCCGCAACCAGAACAAGGTGGTGCTGGAGGGGCGTCGCCCCGGCCTGACGCTTGAAGATGAGCAGGGCAATGCCATCGGCCTCAAGGAGTACGGCCTCAAGCTGTTCGACGAGCTGGCCGAGGTCGCAGCGCTGCTGGATCGCTGCTGCGGTCGCAACCGCTATCGCGAGACGCTGGCGATGCACCGTGAGAAGCTGCTCGACCCCGAGCAGACCTACTCCGCCCGCCTGCTCAAGCAGTTGCTTTCAAGCGGCCAGGACAACGGCTGCTTCGGCGATGCGCTGGCGAGCCGCTACCGGGAAGAGATGCTGGCCGGCGAGCTGCAGTACTGGGACGAGGCCTACTTTGCTGGCGAGGCACGGGACTCCCTGGCCAAGCAGCGGGAGCGGGAACGCAGTGACAGCCTGTCGTTCGACGACTTCCTGGCTGACTATTTCGGTACCCGCCAGACCACGGCCTGAGGATGCCGCCAAGATGACGAAAGCCGCTCCCGGGAGCGGCTTTTTCATGGGAGCCCGGCGGTGGCCTGGCATAAAAAAACGGCCCGTTCGGGCCGTTTTACATGGGGTGGTTCATCGGTCAGAGGATGAGACCACCGAAGAAGAAGCCGAGCGCCACTGCCATGGCGATGGTGGCCACACCCGGGATGAAGAAGGGGTGGTTGAACACGGCCTTGCCGATGCGGGTGGAGCCGGTGTCGTCCATCTCGACCGCGGCCAGCAGGGTCGGGTAGGTCGGCAGTACGAACAGGGCGCTCACGGCGGCGAAGGAGGCGATGGCCGCCAGCGGGCTGACACCCAGTGCCAGGGCGGCAGGCATCAGGGCCTTGGTGGTGGCACCTTGCGAGTAGAGCAGCATGGAGGAGAAGAACAGCACCACGGCCAGCAGCCAGCTGTATTGGCTCAGCAGATCGCCGGCGAACGCCTGGATCTCGACCATGTTGCCCTTCACGAAGACGTTGCCCAGCCAGGCCACGCCCAGCACGCAGATACAGGCGGACATACCGGACTTGAAGGTCGGCATGTTGGTGATCTGGGCCGCGTCCAGTTTGCAGAACAGGACCATCAGGGTAGCGGCGGAGAGCATGATGCCCATGATGGCGCCATCGCGGGGGATCGGCGGGCTGCTGATGAGGCCCACGTTGCCGGAGATGGCGGTGGCATAGGCCATCACGGCCACGATGGAGGCGACGAAGATGCCGACGGAGAGCTTGGCATAAGGCTTGATCTCAACCTGGCTGGTACCGCGCAGCTTGATGAGTCCCTTGGCTTTGCGCTCCAGATAGACTTCGTCCTGATCCAGCGGCTTGCCCAGCAGGTTGGCGATGAAGGCCCCCAGCAGACAGGCGATGAAGCTGGACGGGATGCAGATGGCCAGCAGGGTCAGGTAGTCGACGCCAAGCGGCTCCAGCATGCCGGAGAAGGCGACCACGGCCGCCGAGATGGGGGAGGCGGTGATGGCAATCTGGGAGGCAACGACCGCGATGGAGAGCGGACGGGAGGGGCGAATGCCCTGCTCCTTGGCCACTTCGGCGATCACCGGCAGGGTGGAGAAGGCGGTGTGACCGGTACCGGCCAGCATGGTCATCAGGTAGGTGACGACCGGCGCGGCGAAGGTGATGTGCTTGGGATTCTTGCGCAGGGCTTTTTCGGCCAGGTGCACCAGATAATCCATCCCGCCAGCCAGCTGCATACAGGCAATGGCGCAGATGACGGACGCGATGATCATGATCACGTCCCACGGGAGATAGGTCACCAGCTGATCGCTCGGGATGGGCATGCCCAGCCCCCAGGTCAGTACCAGTACCCCAAGACCACCGGCAAAGCCGATACCTATACTGCCTATCCGGGCCCCCAGATAGATAGCGGCGAGCACGACAAGTAACTCGATTCCAATCATAGCGAACACTCCATTTTCCAGTTTTTTTAGGTTTTATTAGGCTGAAAAGCCAATTCCCGATGGGGCTGTGGAGAGACCGCTCGGGAATTGACTTTAAATGGGCCGGGATAACCCCGGCCCATTTGCTCGCTTATACGGTGGCTTCGCGGGTGTAACGCTTGGCTTTGTATTGCGGGTTCATCAGGTTCTCGATGGAGAGGATCTCGTCCAGCTGTTCGGCGGTCAGCAGGCCGCGTTCCAGCACGACTTCGCGGACGTTCTTGCCGGTCTGGGCACAGATCTTGCCGACGATATCGCCTTCATGGTGACCGATGAAGGGGTTCAGGTAGGTCACGATGCCGATGGAGTTCAGCACGTGGTTCATGCAGATGTCCGGGTTGGCGGTGATGCCTTCCACGCACTTCTCGCGCAGGGAGATGCAGGCTTTTTCCATCAGGCTCAGGGATTCGAACATGGCCTGACCAATCACCGGCTCCATGACGTTCAGCTGCAGCTGACCGGCCTCGGCGGCGAAGGTGATGGTGACGTCGTTGCCGAATACCTTGAAGCAGGACTGGTTGACCACTTCCGGAATGACCGGGTTGACCTTGGCCGGCATGATGGAGGAGCCAGCCTGCATTTCCGGCAGGTTGATCTCTTTGAGCGCGGTGCGCGGGCCGGAGGAGAGCAGACGCAGGTCATTACAGATCTTGGAGAGCTTCATGGCCAGGCGCTTGACCGCACCGTGCAGCATCACATAGGCGCCGCAGTCGGAGGTCGCTTCGATGAGGTCCTCTGCCGGCACGTAGGCACGACCGGTGATCTCGGCCAGACGCTTGATGGCAAGACCGGAGTACTCGGGCGGAGTGTTCAGACCGGTACCGATGGCGGTGGCGCCCAGGTTCACTTCCAGCAGCAGCTCCTGGCAACGCTTGATGGATTTGATCTCTTCACGCAGGGTGACGGCGAAGGCGTGGAACTCCTGACCCAGGGTCATGGGCACGGCGTCCTGCAACTGGGTACGGCCCATTTTCAGGATATGTTTGAATTCCTTGGCTTTGACATCGAAGGCGGCGATGAGGGCTTCCAGAGCGTGCAGGGTGGTGTCGGTGCTGTTGACCACGGCCACGCGGAAACCGGTGGGGTAGGCATCGTTGGTGGACTGGCACTTGTTGACGTGATCGTTGGGGTTGATGACGTCGTAGCGACCCTTTTCAAGTCCCATCAGCTCGAGGGCGATGTTGGCCAGCACTTCGTTGGTGTTCATGTTGACGGAGGTACCGGCGCCGCCCTGATAGACATCGACCGGGAACTGATCGAAGCACTTGCCGGTGTTCAGCATCAGGTCGCAGGCTTCGACAATCTTGTCTGCGATCTCGGGACGGATGGTGCCCAGCTCACCGTTGGCCAGTGCAGCCGCCTTCTTGGTCAGGACCATGCCACGAACAAACTCGGGAACGTCAGAAATCTTCTGAGTGCTGATCTTGAAGTTTTCAACAGCGCGCAGGGTGTGCACGCCGTAGTAGAGGTCGTTGGAAACTTCTTTGGTGCCCAGCAGGTCTTCTTCAATGCGGACGTTCTTGATGTCGCTCATTGTTATGCCTCAGAAATCAAATAAATGGAAACGATCCTCACCGAGTGGTCGCGATTTCCCTACGCACATTTCATCCTGAAGCACCACACATCGGGTGGGGCAGTTGGGAGCCAGTTGCTCCCTGTGCAATGACTGGTGTTGATGTTACCCCAATTGAGGTATCCGGTATTAGACCTGGATCACTAAATTTGAGGCAACCTCAAATTTCTTGTGGTCATTAAACAGATATTGCAATCGGGCGATTAACTTTGACAGAACAACCACCTCAATCCCAGTTGGGCGGACAAATATTTATCCGTATTCCGGGGCCTGCGGCAGGAGAGGCTTGAAAAATGATCAACCAGCCCCATTTTAATGTCAGAAGACCTGAACCCGGCGCGTCAGCATCAGCGATGTGCGGCTGCCGACCGGACACCCCGGGTCCATTCATTCATCGCTCCGAGGTTGCTATGGGCAAGTTGTTACTGTTGTTGGTCGGGCTGGTATTGCTGGAGCTCACCGTCATGATCAAGGTGGGGTCCGTGATCGGGGCCTTGCCGACCGTTGGCTTGCTGGTGCTGACCGCCGTGCTGGGATCGTCGCTGGTGCGCAGCGAGGGGATCAAGACCCTGCTCACTGCCCAGCAGAAGATGCAGCTGGGGGAGATGCCCGGCCGCGAGGTGATGGGTGGCATGATGCTGGCGCTGGCGGGCTTGCTGCTGATTATCCCGGGGTTTGTGAGCGATATTGTCGGCATCCTGCTGCTGCAGCCCTGGCTGCGCAACATGCTGGCCGACAAGCTGATTGGCAGCAATCAGTTCAGGATGCAGATGGGGGGCTTCCAGGCTCGCCAGCAGCCGTTCGAGCCGGGTCCCGGCGATGACAGGCCCGGACAATCCCCGCGAGGGGGTGGCAACACCATCGAAGGGGAGTTCGAACGCAAAGAGTAATCGCGAGCCTCGGGCTGTGCCGTCAGGATCTCCCCTGATGGCACAGCCGCTCGAATCTGTGGCGGGCATACCCCCATGCCAGCAATCCGGCGGCCAGGTTCGCCAGCAGCATCCCCAGATAAATCCCCTGTTCTCCCCCCAGTTTTGCCCCCAGCCAGGCCCCTGGCAGCAAGAAGACAAACAGTCTGATGCCGTTTATCAGCAGTGACACCGCCGATGCCCTGACGCCGTTGAGGGCCGAGGCCAGCAGCATCACCATGCCCTGAAAACCGTAGCCAATGGGGACCAGATGCAGATAGAGCACGATGAGTCGCACCACTTGCGGATGATCGCTGAACAGATCGGCGATGAAGGGGGCGAGAAGCCAGGTCAGCACGTAGACCCCAAGCTGGAACAGCAGGGCAAAGCGCATGCAGAGCAGCAGGGCGGCCTTGGCTCGGGCCGGATTCCCGGCGCCGCAGTTCTGCGAGATGAAGGGGGCCAGCACGGAAGAGAGCGCCATCATCACGATGAGCAGCAAGGCCTCGACCCGGGATGCCGCGCCGTAGGCGGCGACCACCTCGGTTCCGAGCCCGGCGAAAATGATCATCAACACGGCGTTGGCCAGTGGGTTGAGCATGTTGGTAAACGATGCGGGCACAGCCACATGGAGCAGGGCGCGCCAATGGGCCAACAGCTGAGGGCGGGGAGAGAGGCGCCAGGTCAGCAGCGTCTCCCGCTTGCGCAGTAGATGGAGGCTGACCAGCATGGCCATCAACCAGGAAAGGGAAGTTGCGATGGCGGCTCCCCGAATGCCCCACTCGGGGAAGGGGCCCGGCCCGAAGATGAGCAGAGGATCCAGCACGCCGTTGACCAGACCGGCGACCCCCATCACCAGACTGGGGGTCTTGGTATCCCCCGTCGTCCGGATGGCCGCATTGCCGACCATGGGCACGACCAGCATGGGGACGGTCAGATACCAGATGAGCATGTAGTCGTGGATGAGGGAGATGAGCTCGGCGCTGGCCCCCAGCAGGGTGAACAGAGGGGTAATGGTCATTGCCCCCAGCCCGGCGAGCAGACTCACCAGGATGACGGCAAGGAACAGGCAGTCTGTGGTGATGCGGGCTGCCTCGTCATGGCGACCCTGCCCCAGGGCATGACCGAGCAGGGCGCACAGGCCCGCCCCCAGCCCCATGGTCAGGGAGGTGACGACAAAGGTGACCGGGAAGGTGAAACTGATGGCGGCCAGCGCTTGGGTACCCAGCATGCCGATGAAGAAGGTATCGACCAGGTTGAAGGCCAGGATGGCGATGATGCCCAGGATCATGGGGCCCGTCATGCGCAGCAGCATGGGGGTCATGGGGGCGGTCAGCATGGGATTGGGTCGGCTCAAGGCAGAGTCTCTAGGTGCTTTGGGCCTGAATGCTGGCCGTCTCCATCCGCCTTCCTGATTGGGGATGGGTGATCCATCGAAGGTGTTCATAGTACGTGAAAATATTTTTTTTGTATTTGCCCTTGAAGGGCTAGCCCTGTTGCCCCAGATCAGGGACATGACAAATTTGGCCGATTGCGGCCATTCCTCAAGCAACACAGAGACTCATTTTGGGAGAGTTATCGATGAAAATTCGTCCACTGCACGACCGCGTCATCATCAAGCGCATCGAAGCTGAAGCCAAATCCGCTGGCGGCATCGTCTTGACTGGCACTGCGGCCCAGAAGTCCACCCGTGGTGAAGTTCTTGCCGTGGGGACTGGTCGAATTCTGGACAATGGGGATGTCAAAGCACTGGCCGTCAAGGTGGGTGACAAGGTGATCTTCAACGAAGGCTACGGCGTGAAGACCGAAAAGCTGGATGGCCAGGACGTACTGATCCTGTCCGAGACCGACATCCTGGCGATTGTCGAAGAGTAATCACCCTCCCTCTTTTCCCGAATTGATTTAAGGATTGAAGAACATGGCAGCTAAAGAAGTTAAGTTTGGCAACGAAGCTCGCATCAAAATGCTGGAAGGCGTCAACATCCTGGCCGATGCCGTCAAGGTGACCCTGGGCCCGAAAGGCCGCAACGTGGTGCTGGACAAGTCCTTCGGCGCCCCGACCATCACCAAGGATGGCGTCTCCGTTGCCCGTGAAATCGAACTGGAAGACAAGTTCCAGAACATGGGTGCCCAGATGGTCAAGGAAGTCGCTTCCAAGGCCAATGACGCCGCCGGTGACGGTACCACCACTGCCACCGTACTGGCTCAAGCCATCGTCAACGAAGGCCTGAAGGCCGTTGCCGCCGGCATGAACCCCATGGATCTGAAGCGTGGTATCGACAAGGCCGTTGTGGCTGCCGTTGCCGAGCTGCAAGCTCTGTCCACTCCCTGTGCCGACAACAATGCCATCGCCCAGGTAGGCACCATCTCCGCCAACTCCGACGAGAAAGTCGGCAAGCTGATTGCCGAAGCCATGGACAAGGTCGGCCGTGACGGCGTCATCACCGTGGAAGACGGTCAGGGCCTGGACGACGAACTGGCTGTGGTAGAAGGCATGCAGTTCGACCGCGGCTACCTCTCCCCTTACTTCGTGAACAAGCCGGAAACCGGCTCCGTCGAGCTGGATGACCCCTTCATCCTGCTGGTGGACAAGAAAGTCTCCAACATCCGCGAAATGCTGCCGGTGCTGGAAGGTGTGGCCAAGGCGGGCAAACCGCTGATCATCGTGGCCGAAGACGTGGAAGGCGAAGCGCTGGCGACCCTGGTGGTCAACACCATGCGTGGCATCGTGAAAGTGGCCGCCGTCAAGGCGCCGGGCTTCGGTGATCGCCGCAAGGCCATGCTGCAGGATATCGCCATCCTGACCGGTGGTACCGTGATCTCCGAAGAAGTGGGCATGGAGCTGGAAAAAGCGACCCTGGAAGATCTGGGCCGTGCCAAGCGCATCGTCATCACCAAAGAGAACACCACCATCATCGATGGCGTGGGTGATGCTGCCCTGATCGAAAGCCGCGTGGCCCAGATCCGTCAGCAGATCGAAGAGACCTCTTCCGATTACGACCGTGAGAAGCTGCAAGAGCGCGTGGCCAAGCTGGCCGGCGGTGTTGCCGTGATCAAGGTGGGTGCTGCCACTGAAGTTGAAATGAAAGAGAAGAAAGCCCGTGTTGACGATGCCCTGCACGCCACTCGCGCAGCTGTGGAAGAAGGCGTGGTTGCCGGGGGTGGTGTAGCGCTGGTGCGCGTTGCTGCCAAGCTGGCCTCCCTGCGTGGTGACAACGAAGACCAGAACGTCGGTATCAAGGTTGCCCTGCGCGCCATGGAAGCCCCGCTGCGTCAAATCGTCATCAACGCCGGCGAAGAAGCCTCCGTCATCGCCAATGCCGTGAAGAACGGTGAAGGCAACTACGGTTACAACGCCTACACCGAACAGTACGGCGACATGCTGGCCATGGGTATCCTGGATCCGACCAAGGTAACCCGTTCTGCCCTGCAGTTCGCCTCGTCCGTCGCTGGCCTGATGATCACCACAGAGTGCATGATCTCCGAGCTGCCGAAGAAAGATGCACCTGCCATGCCTGATATGGGTGGCATGGGCGGTATGGGTATGATGTAATCCCGTCAAGTCATCAAACGGCTCGCTTTTGCGGGCCGTTTTTTTTAGTGCTACTAAGCTGAAGTTGTTGATAGTGAAATGATCTGAGGTGAACATGCGATACTTAGGGCTTCTCCCGTTACTCCTTTCCCTGGCCTTGCCGGGCATGGCGCAGGCGACACCGCAGGGGCCGGTCATTCTCAGGGTAACGGGGAATCTGGACCCTGCCGACCCGGCAGATGGAGAGGTGCTGTTCGATATGGCCATGATCCAGGCGCTACCGCAGCATGAGGTGGTGACGAGCAATCCCTGGGTGGACAAACCGCACAAATCTGTGGGGCCGAAACTGGCGGACGTGCTGACTGAGGTGAAGGCCAACGGCAAGAGCATCACGCTCACCGCCCTGAACAGTTTCCAGATCCGGATCAACTGGGATAAGGTCAAGCAATACGATCCTATCCTGGCCTGGCAGGATGACGGGATGACCATGCGGGTACGTGACAAGGGGCCGCTCTGGTTTATCCTGCCACTGGATCAGCATCCCGAACTCAGGCGTTCCGAGTTCACCGACATGATGATCTGGCAACTGAGTGCGATCGACATTCAGCAGTAAAAACGGTGGTTTACGGGAGTTCTGGGTGAAAGCGAAGACCAGGGCCTGGCCCTTACTCGGCGTTCTTTATCTATCCATTCTGTTGTTCACGGGTAGCACCCTCTATTGCCTGGTGCAGATACAAAATGCGACCCGGGTGATGGAGAAGTACACCTATGACGTCTCCTGGGCATTGATGCAATTGCAGCTCGAACTGGGCCGCTTTCTCAATGCCGTCGAGATTTACCACTATGGCGGCATAGACCAGGAAGCCCTGCTGCTCCGCTATGACATTCTCTGGAGTCGTACCCCCATCCTCCTGAGCGGCCAATTGAGAAAAAGCCTCGCGGACAATCCGAAGACGCTGCGGCTGGTGAAACTGACCGAAAGCAGTATCCGCAAGCTGGAGCCTGATTTGGTCAGGCTCAAACCGGGGACGCCGGATTACCAGCAAGTCATGATGACACTGGCGCCCTTGCAGGAACCCCTCTCTTACTCTCTTGCTTCCGTCATGCAGAACAACATCAACGTCTATACGGGCAACGACGCGCGTTTTGGCCAGTTGCGCAATGCCCTGCTGTTCATGGTGTCGGGGCTGGTGGTGTCCGTCATTCTGCTCAGCGGCCTGTTGGTGCGAGAAGCCAGGCGCCATTTCAGGACCGCTAGGATCGATCCTCTCACCGGGCTCGCCAACCGGCTGGCGCTGCTGGAAAAGATGGATGCCTATGTCACCCGTGACACCTCCTTCGGACTGGTGCTGGTCGACATCAACGACTTTCGCGATATCAACAGCAAGTTTGGCTACAACACAGGGGACCTCCTGTTGCAAGAGGTGGCAAAGCGGCTGCGCGCCCTGTGCGAAAACGGGGAGTGGGTGGCGCGTTTGGGGGGAGATCAGCTTGCCATGCTGCAACGGGAGGGGAGCGATCTTCGCCAGGTCAGGGAGCTCGTGGCCAGAGTACTCCACTCCATCAAGCAAGACATCATCATCGACAACTACCCTTTCCGGCTTGAGGTTGGTATCGGTATCGCCTTCTTCCCGACCGACAGCAACCAGACCCAGGAGTTGCTCAGCCGGGCGGAGCAGGCCCTCTCTCACAGCCGCAAGACCCATGTTCCCTATGTCATCTATGACAGTTCCCTGCTCAACGAGACGGCCAGGCGCAAGCATCTTGCGTCCGACATGGTGATGGCACTGGAGCACAATGCGCTCGAGCTCTATTACCAGCCCATCGTCAATCTGGAAAGTGGCCGCTGTGAAGCCGTGGAGGCGCTGCTGCGCTGGCGCCATCCCGAGCTTGGCTTTATCCCGCCCAACGAGGTGATCCAGGTGGCGGAAGAGTTTCAGCTGGCTGAGAAACTGGGTGGCTGGGTATTGAATACCGCATGTGAGCAACTTCATCAGTGGCAGCACCTGGGTTTGGTGGACTTGCAGATGTGCGTGAACATCTCCCCGGGCATGTACCAGCGCAACCTGTTGAAGTTGGTGGCCAGAGCGCTGATGGAGCACCATATTCCCGCGTCCAGCCTGGTGCTGGAGGTGACGGAAGACACCACCATGCGCGAGGTCAAGAACTCGCTGCAGTTGATGCAGGATCTCAGCCAGCAGGGTGTGCATCTGGCCCTTGACGACTTCGGCACCGGCTACTCCTCCCTCAGCTATCTGCAGAAGCTGCCGGTGAGCAAGGTGAAGATAGACAGGTCCTTCATCCAGGGTATCGACACCTCTATCGAGGCGGCCGAACTGGTCGCCAACATCTGCCGTATGGGCTCCATGCTTGGCAAGAAACTGGTATGTGAAGGGATCGAGACTCAGGGGCAGCTCGATGTGCTGCGTTCATTGACCGACATACATCTGTATGGGCAGGGATATCTGTTCAGTCGCCCGGAGCATGCCGAAAAGGCCTATCAGACATTGCTGGAGATGGAAGAGCGTTGGTTGGCCCGGCGCTCGCCGGACAAGGCATATCTGCGTTGAACGATATGGCTCATGTCTCACCGGGCCCGGCCGATAGTCTCTTGGCAGGAGGTACACAATGGATATTTCTAGTTCTGCAAATGCGTCGTTCGGTTCTGCACTGATGGTGGCCAGCCTGGCCAAAAAGCAGCAGACCCAGGAAGGCGAATCCGCACTGAAACTGCTGGAAACAGCAGCGCAATCCGCTCCGGCTGCGCCGACATCGGCCAGTGCTTCCCTCGGAAGCAAGATCGATATCCGCGTCTGAGCGATAAAAAAGCCCCCATCTCTCGATGGGGGCTTTCTTTTTATTGGGCTGTTATCTGCCAGGCTCAGACCGGGAAAGGGGCCGATGCCTCGAAGGTCATCCGCTCGCCGCTTCTGGGGTGGCTGATGGTCAGGCTGGCCGCATGAAGATAAAGGTGCGGTGCAGCCGCCAGCGCATCCGGGTTGGCGTAGAGGTTGTCGCCGAGGATGGGGTGACCCAGCTCCAGCATGTGTACCCGCAACTGATGGGAGCGACCGGTAATCGGGGTCAGCTTGATCAGGCTGTTGCCGTTCTCCACCTTCAGCTTTTGCCACAGGGTGAGGGCATGACGCCCCTCCTCAAAATCCACCTTCTGCTTCGGCCGGTTGGGCCAGTCGACGCAGAGCGGCAGATCCACTTCACCTGCATCCAGCGCCGGTTCACCCCACACCCAGGCGAGGTAGTGCTTCTCGGTCTCCCGCTCGCGGAATTGCCGGCTCAGCTCCCGGTGGGAGTTGGGGTTGAGCGGGATCACCAGCACGCCGGTGGTCGCCATGTCGAGGCGATGGGCAGCCGCCGCCTTGGGGTGCTGCTGCTTGACCCGATGGAGCACGCTGTCTTCATTCTCGGGGCCGCGCCCGGGGACGCTCAGCAGGCCAGTGGGCTTGTTGACCACCATGATGTCCTTGTCCTTGAACAGGATATCGAGCCAGGGTTCCAGGGGCGGGGAGTATACAAACATAGCGTCTCGCATCTTGGGTCAAAGCGGGGGCAAGCCCCCATCAGTTATGGGTAACCACGACAAAGCGGCCTTGTGTATCCAGTTTGAGCTGGGTCTGGCCGCTGTCGGTCGCTACCTTGTCAGTTATGGGTAACCACAATAAAGCGGATGGCATCCAGCTTGAGTTGGGTCTGGTCGATCAGGTGGTGCAATTCTGCCTGCAAATTGCGCAGATAATCCAGTTCGCTGTCGCGCACATTCGGGTTGACCGCCTTGAGTGCCTCCAGCCTGTCCAGATCCTGCTGCAGGGTCTGCGCCATCTGGGCACGGGCCTTGTCTACAATCCCGGCTTTCAGTTCGTTGGCAATGACCTCGCCCTTGCCAATCAGGCCGTGGATCACCGGCTGGGATGCGGTAACCAGCTTGCTGCCAAGGTGGCGGTTGACCGGTGTCAGCTGGCGGTTGAAGGCATCAAACGCCACCTTCTCTCCCAGATTCTGGCCGTTCTTGTCCATCAGCAGACGGATCGGCGTCGGCGGCATGAAACGGTAGAGCTGGGGATGGGCCGCAGACTCGGCAACGAAGATCAGCTCAAGCAGGATGGAGCCGACCGGCAGCGCCTTGTTCTTGAGCAGTGCGACCGAGGTGGCACCGATCTCGGAACCCAGGATCAGGTCGATACCGCCGCGCATCATGGGGTGATCCCAGGAGAGCAGCGCCATGTCATCCCGCGACAGGGCGGTGTTGCGATCGAAGGTGATGGTCATGCCGTCTTGCGGCAGGCCCGGGAAGCTCGGCACCAGCATGTGATCCCCGGGAGTCAGCACCAGCGCATTTTCACCACGATCATCCTGGTTGACGCCGATCTCGTCGAACATCTTGAGGGCGAAGGAGATCATGCCGGTGTCGTCATCTTCGGCGGCGAGCTTCTCGACCAGCTGCTGGGCGGCCTCGCCACCGCTGGAGTGGATTTCCAGCAGGCGATCGCGACCCTGTTCCAGCCGGGCCTTGAGCGGCTCGTGCAGTTCGCGGGTCTTGACCAGCAGGGCGTCGAGGGGGCCCTGCTCGCCGGTGTTGGCGGCCAGCAGCTCGAACAGCTCCTCACGTACCGCTTCGAACACCGGGCGGGCCGTCGGGCAGGTCTGCTCGAATGCATCCAGACCATCGTGATACCAGAGCAGCAGGGCGCACTGGGCAGTCCCTTCCAGATAGGGAACGTGGATCTCGACGGTATTCTGCTGACCGATACGATCCAGTCGGCCGATACGCTGTTCCAGCAGATCCGGGTTGAGTGGCAGATCGAACAGCACCAGATGGCTGGCAAACTGGAAGTTGCGACCTTCTGAGCCGATCTCGGAGCAGAGCAGCACCTGAGCGCCCCCCTCAGCTTGAGCGAAATAGGCGGAGGCCTTGTCCCGCTCGAGGATCGACATCCCTTCGTGGAACACGGCGCCACGGATCCCTTCACGTGTGCGCAGCGCCTCTTCCAGGGCGATGGCGGTGGCTGCTTCGGAGCAGATCACCAGCACCTTCTGCTGACGGGCGGAGAGCAGCAGTTCCAGCAACCATTCGACGCGCGGGTCGAACTGGGTCCAGGTAGCGTTGTCGCCTTCGAACTGCTGGAAGATCTTCTCGGGATAGAGGTAGCGCAGGGCACGGGTCTGCAGATCGCCGCCATTGCCACCCATCATGCCCATCACCTTGATGGCGGTCTTGTACTGCTCCGGCAGCGGCATGGGGTAGACGTTGAGGTGGCGCTCCGGGAAGCCCTGAATATTGGCGCGGCTGTTACGGAACAGCACCCGGCCGGTGCCATGCTGATCCAGCAGCTTGGCAACTGCCTGCTGACGGGCGGCCGCATCGCTCAAGTCCAGCCCTTCCAGCTGGCTGGCGAGGATTTGTTTGGCTTCATCGCTCAGGGTCTCGCCATCCAGCAGCTCTTGCGCGGCGCTGGCAACCTGACCATAGGCCTGCTCCTCGGCGAGGAAGGCGTCGTAGTCGTAGAAACGCTCGGGGTCGAGCAGGCGCAGACGGGCAAAGTGGCTCTGGTGGCCCAGCTGATCCGGGGTTGCGGTCAGCAGCAGCACGCCCGGCACCTGTTCGGCCAGCGCTTCCACCATTTCATAGGCACGGCTCGGCGCCTCTTCGCTCCACTCCAGATGGTGCGCTTCATCGACAACCAGCAGATCCCACTCGGCTTCCAGTACCTGTTCGAAGCGACGACGCTTCTTGCGCAGGAAGTCGAGGCTACAGATCACCAGCTGTTCGGTCTCGAAGGGGTTCTCCGCATCGGCGAACGCCTCGATGCAGCGCTCCTCGTCAAACAGGGAGAAGTGCAGGTTGAAACGGCGCAGCATCTCGACCAGCCACTGGTGCTGGAGCGTTTCGGGCAGCAGGATCAGCACCCGATGGGCGCGGCCGGAGAGCAACTGCTGGTGAATGATCATGCCTGCTTCGATGGTCTTGCCCAGACCCACCTCGTCTGCCAGCAATACGCGCGGGGCGTAGCGGTGACCCACTTCATGGGCGATGTAGAGCTGGTGCGGGATCAGACTGACTTTCCCGCCAGCCAGGCCGCGAGTCGGGTTGCGGCGACGCTGGTGCTGGTTGACCAGCGCTTCGTAGCGCAGGGTAAAGCGGGACATCCGGTCAATCTGGCCGGCGAACAGGCGATCCTGCGGCTTGTTGAACTTGATGAAGTTGTTGAGAAACACTTCCTTGAGGGCAATCGGCTCACCATTGTCGGTGCGAACACCTACATATATAAGGAGGCCATCTTTCTCCTGCACTTCATCGACCGTCATGGTCCAGTCTTCGTGGCTGGCTATCTGATCGCCCACATTGAAGCTGACCCGGGTGACCGGTGCCTCTTCTTTGGCATACATGCGGTTTTCACCGGTAGCCGGAAACAACAGGGTAACCATGCGTCCTTCAACAGCAACGACAGTCCCCAAACCCAGATCCGTCTCTGTATCACTAATCCAACGCTGGCCAAGTGCAAAAGGCATTAAACTCTCCAAAGCCCAAGAGTGTGAGAATCGCAAAGGGGCGCTATGTTACCCGAAGGCGGAAAGCCGATCATCATGGTTGTGCTGCAAGGGAAAGCCAAACTGATACAAGCTTGATCTGTCAACCTGCCGGCCTCAATACAGCATCCGGAATACCAATCTGCAGACCCTTTTCGTGCATTAATTCATCGTCGTGGTCGCTTTGTAAGCGGTTGAACGATGAAAGCCATCTTTTTGCAATTATCTCCTTGCCAGAACGAATTCGCTCCCTATAAT